>CANQBR010000014.1 GCA_947589605.1 uncultured Phascolarctobacterium sp.
GACGTGCTGATCGTTATGGAAGCCATGAAGATGAAACAATTGGTTCCGTCTCCGGTGGCAGGCGTGGTCAAAGAGTACAAAGTGCAGCCGGGTGACCGTGTGAGCGCCGGCGCCGTTTTGGCCATCGTCGAGTAAAAAGTTTCGTCAAAAGATCAAAACATTTGAGCAAAGGAGAGCAACATCATGGAGATCAAATCTCGCGTACCCGGAAAGATCGTTCGTTTCGAGAAACAAGTGGGCGACAGCGTGAACGTTAAAGACGTGCTGATCGTTATGGAAGCCATGAAGATGAAACAATTGGTTCCGTCTCCGGTGGCAGGCGTGGTCAAAGAGTATAAAGTGCAGCCGGGCGACCGTGTGAGCGCCGGCGCCGTTTTGGCCATCGTAGAATAAAAAGTTCGAACTGTTTCAAACAGCTGTGAGCAAAAATTTCAAATAACACATATTGATCCCTTTAGTTGTTTCACCGCCTGCCCGGGCGGCAGGCGGTGATAATAAAAAATTGTACTGAGGAGAGATACATATGGTAATTTACGGTGTAGGTTTACTGGCATTCTGCTATTTGACCGGCATGTATATCGGCGATGTGCTGGGCGCCCTGCTGGGCGTTAAGGCCAACATCGGCGGCGTGGGCTTCGCCATGCTTTTCCTTATCCTTTTGAGCAATAAGGGCATCGACGCCGGCTGGCTGGACAAAAAATCTCAGGAAGGCATCGCCTTCTGGGCAGCAATGTACATTCCTATCGTTGTAGCGATGAGCTCTATCCAAAACGTGGCAGCAGCCGTCTCCGGCGGCATCGTGGCTTTCTTGGGCGGCCTCTTGGGCTCCGCTCTGGCCTTCTTGCTGATCCCCGTGCTCAGCTCGTTCGCTAAGAAATAAGTAAGATAGGAGGTATCATCATGAATTTCGGTGCGATGTTCGGCAAAGTCCTGATGTCCAACGGTTTGATCACCGCTTTCGTTATTATCGCCATCACCAACCTTATCGCTTATAAATTGGCCGGGCTGTCCAAAGGCCGTATCCACGGCAGTGCCGTGGCCATCCTCTTCGGCCTGGTATTGGCCTATATCGGCGGCGGCTCCAAAGGTATCGCCACCATTCCTCTTTTCGCCGGCATCGGTATGATGGGCGGCGCTATGTTCCGCGATTTCGCCATCGTATCTACTGCCTTCGGCGCCGATCTGCGGGAGATCAAAAAAGTGGGCATCGTAGGCGTGCTGTCTTTGGTGTTCGGTCTCATCACTTCTTGGATCGCCGGTGTTGTAGTAGCCTTCGCTTTGGGCTATCGGTCCAGCGTTGATCTGGTGACCATCGGCGCAGGCGTCGCCACCTTCGTGGTAGGCCCTGTTACCGGCGCTGCTTTGGGCGCATCCAGCGAAGTTATCGCTATCTCCATCGCCGCCGGCGTTGTGAAATCTTTGGCGGTAATGATCTTCACTCCTTTCGTGGCCAAGCCTTTGGGCATCAATAATCCTCAGTCCGCTATGGTCTTCGGCGGTCTGGCAGGCACTACCTCCGGCACTGCGGCCGGTATGGCGGCAGTAGACCCCAAACTGGTGCCTTATGCAGCTATGACGGCAACTTTCTACACCGGCTCCGGCTGCCTCACCTTCCCCTCTATCTTCTACTTCCTGACCAGGGCTATCTTCGGTTGAGCCGGGTCTCGTCCATGTATCGATAAAAAACTTTCACCTTTTCGGGGCGGGTCTTTTTAAAAAAGGCAGGCCCCTGCGAGGTGAAGACAGCAAAGAAGGAGCTGAACGCTGCTTGAGCGAAGCTGTGACGGCAAAAAAATTTTTGAGCACCGAAGAGCCGCTGCAGGCAGCGTATCAGCCGACTTCTTTTTTCACTGCGGCAGACGGTCTGGAAAAGCTGAGCCTTTATCTCAGCCAGGCCATCATGCTGGAGGTGTGCGTCCACCCCAAACCGGGGCTGGTGACCCGCTGCAGCCGGGGAGCCCACACGGACATGACCATCCTCACCTTTGCGGCGAGCAGCGCCGTGCTGGCCCATGCTTTTAAAGAGCTGTTCGAGCTGGGCCGCGCCTTCCCCCGGGGACCGGGGCAGCTTTTTGCCAAAGCCCGAGCATTGGGGGCAGAGGCGGAAAAAGAATTGCTGAGAGCGACCAAAGGAGTCAACACTCAGCGGGGCATCTTGTTCAGCGGCGGCATCCTCTGCGCCGCGGCAGGGCATTGTCTCAACGACGAACGGAAAAAGAGAGAACTTCTCGCTACGGTCCGGGCCATGACGAAGGGACTGACGGAGCGAGAACTGCAAGAGGGGAAAAAAAGCAACACAGCAGGAGAACTTTTATTTCAACGCTACGGGATCAAAGGCATAAGAGGAGAGATCGAAGCGGGTCTTCCCAGCGTGACGGGGCGGGGCCTGCCGGCCTTAGAAGAAGCCTTCGCAAAAGGCGCCGAGCTCAACGATGCTTTGGTCCACGCTTTCGTCCATCTTATGGCCGTGACGGAAGACAGCAATGTGATCTGGCGGGCAGGCCTCGAAGGCGCCCGGCAGGTGAAAGAGCAGGCGGAAAAAATTTTGAGCGCGGGCAGCGTCTTCACTGCCCGAGGCAGAGCGGCGCTGGCGGAGGCGGAAGAGACCTTCGCGGCCCGGCGGATCAGCCCGGGGGGCAGCGCCGATCTCCTTTCCGTGACCATCGCTCTCTATCTTTTGAAACATAAGGAGTTTCCCACTGCCATACTCTAGGGACAGGAGCGGGCAGTGCTCCTTAGAATAAACATTTTTATCTTAACACCTCCTAAAAAGCACATAGGGTCTGCCGCAAGTGGCGGGCCTTATGTGTGTTTAAATACGGTTCGAAGAAAGGTACGACATAATGCTGAATTTTGTTTTACAGGCGTTGGAAGGCATCTTCACCATCGTCTTCATCGTGGGGATAGGCTATGTGCTGAGCGTGAAGGGCTGGTTCGACGAAAAGAGCAGCGCCCTCATCGCCCGCTTGGTCACCACCATCTCCCTTCCCCTCTATATGATAGCCAGCCTCACGAAAAATTTTACGGCGGAGCAATTGGCCCGCTTGGCCCCCGACACGCTGCTGCCCATCTGCTCCATGCTGCTGGCCTTGCTCATCGGCAAAGCAGCCTCCCGCCTCTTTAAGGTGCGGCAGGGACGGCAGGGCATCTTCGCCACCAATTTTTTCATCGCCAACACCATGTTCATCGGTCTGCCGGTGAACCAGGCCCTCTTCGGCGACGAGAGCATCCCCTCGGTGATGCTCTATTACATCGTCAACCTCGTTTTCTTCTGGACCCTGGGCGTGCAGAACATCGTGGCGGATGTGGAAGGGAAGGGGAGCAGCCCCTTTTCCGCCGCCGTTTTGAAAAAATTGTGGTCGCCGCCTTTGATGGCTTTCGCAGCTGCTTTGCTGCTCATCGTCTTCAGCATCCCTCTGCCTCGCTTTTTAATGAGAGGCTTTCAATATGTGGGCAATCTCACTACGCCTCTTTCTCTGGTCTTCATCGGCATCGAGATCAGCAAGATCAGCCTGCGCCGCTTTCAGTTCGAGCGGGACATCGTGCTGGGCTTAGCGGGGCGTTTTCTCATCTGCCCTTTGTGCGTGCTGGCGCTGACCCCTTTCATCGCGGTGGCCCCCATCTCCGTGCGGGTCTTCACTATGCAGGCGGCCATGCCCGCCATGACCCAGATGGCCATCGTCGCCAAACAGTACGGGGCGGACAGTTCTTTTGCCGCCGCTTTAAGTTTCATCACCATCTTGGGGGGCCTCATCGTCATCCCCGTTTACATGACGGTGGTCAATCTTTGCTTTTAAGTCTTTCGTAAAAACACCGGCGTTTCGATCCGGACTTTAAAAATAAAAAGCAAACGGCGAAAAGCGGCAGTGCGAACACTTCGGTCTTTTTGAAAAAGCGAAAGCTCTGCGGCCTTACGCCGATGCAAAAATGCAAAACTTGAGCAACGGAGGTATTTTATGGAGCCCGAGACCTTGATACGCAAAATGTGGAGCACCAATGCTTTTATGAACGTGTTGAAGATCGAGATCGAAGAAGTGCACTGCGGGGGCTGCACTCTGTCGATGCCCATCGACTTCGATATCCACACCAATCATTGGCTGGGGGTGCACGGGGGTGCCTTGGCGGCTTTCGCCGACTGCGTCAACGGCATCACCTGCGCATCGGTGGGGAAGATGGCCGCCACTTTGAACATGAACATCAACTATCTGGCGGGCGCCAAAGGCTTCGAGAGCCTTCGCTGCACCGCCGAGATAGTGCACAAGGGGCAGTCCACCATCAACATCCGCGCCCGCATCAGCGAAGGAGAGACCCTCATCGCCGAGGCTGCCAGCATCATGTTCGTGATGGGGCCGGTGGCGGAAAAACTGCCGGAAGAGTGGTAGGCATTTTCTGAAAGGGGCACGGGCGGCAGGAGCGGGCCTCCTCTTGTCGAAATGATAACGAGAGGAGGACAGTATGAGCTTCACTATCTATGCGGTGGCCGCTTTGGCGGTGCTGGCCGCTTCTTTTTTCACCACGGTGAGCGGCTTCGGCTTCGCCCTCATCGCCCTGCCCCTTTTGACCTGCGTGCTCTCGGTGAAGACCGCCATCATTTTGGTGCTGGTCCTCTCTATCGCCGCCCGCATCTTCAACATGCTGCAGACCCGCAGCTCTTGGCAGGGGCGGGTGGTGTTCACGCTTTTTCTGGGGAGCATGGTCGGTGCATTGCCCGGGGCCTTGGCTCTTAAATATCTGCCCATGGCCCAGGCGGAGCTGCTTTTGGGCGGCGTCATCGTGGTGGCCGCTTTTTTTATGAACCGCCACACTTATTTTCCCGTGAAAAACAAAAAGCTCGGCCGTTTGGCGGCGGGCTTCGTCAGCGGGCTCTTCGGCACCGCCACCGGCGTCAGCGGCCCGCCCATCGTCCTCTACTGCCTCAACGAGGGCATGGAGAAGACCGCCATGCGCTCCAACATGATCTGGTATTTCGGCCTGCAGTCGTTTTTCACGCTGCTGGTGAATTATTGGGCAGGCAACACGAAAACGGTGACGGATTGGCTGCTCTTGGCGGCTCTTTTGCCGGCCATGTTTTTGGGCGTGGTGCTGGGCAACAGAGCTTTTAAAAAGATCGATCAGGCTCTCTTTCAAAAACTGGCGTTGGCGGCGGTGGCCGCAGGCGGCGTCAGCCTTTTGGTCCACGGCCTGCTGTAAAAGCTGAAAAAAGAAAGGCGGCGCCGACTGCCGAGGCCGCAGGCCCTCGTCTTTAAAAAGGCAACTGTAAATATTTTTACAGTTGTCTTTGTGCTTTAAGAAAAATGTAACAAACTTTTCTTTTTTTCTTGACGAGGTCTTCAACATAAGATAAAATGTTTTCAAATCGTCGGCTTCTGCCTTCGAACTATCTTTACAGGTGGATCAGATGGTCACTTCCGTACAGATCGCCACTGCCTATTACAGCTTTTATTACGCACCGGTCTTTAGCACCGGCGTTTTTGCACGGCGCGTTCAAAGCTAAAAGGGCAGCGGATCCGTAAAGAGTGGCCGAAGGTCGGGGCTCATCCAGCCCGGACCGGCAAAGCAGCTTGCAGCAGGCTCATTTACGTGGGCCTGCTTTTCTTATAGGCAGAGCCCGCAGCTAGGGTCCGGATCATCGGTAAAAGTGCAGTCAAGGCGGTCCCAAAGCAAGAAAAGGAGAGGAAAACATGGTAATCGTATTCAAACCCGGCGCAACTCTTGAGAGCAAAAACAAGATCAGAGCCAACCTGGAGGCCAGCGGCTTCCAGATCAACGAGATCAACGGCGTCAACATGACCATCTTCGGCATCATCGGCGACACCAGCGTGCTGGACATCAACCAGTATCGGGTGGACGACAGCGTCGAGAAAGTGATGCGGGTGCAGGAGCCTTTCAAACGGGCCAACAGGATGTTCCACCCTGAAGACAGCATCGTGAAGGTGGCCGGCATACCGGTGGGCGGCAACAAACTGCAGGTGATCGCCGGGCCCTGCTCCGTAGAGAGCGAAGAGCAAGTGTGCCAGATCGCCGCAGCGGTGAAGATCGGCGGCGCCGGCATGCTGAGAGGCGGCGCCTTCAAGCCCCGCACTTCGCCCTATTCCTTCCAAGGTTTGAAAGAATTGGGCCTCGATTATTTGAAGGCCGCCCGGGAGGCCACCGGTCTGCCCATCGTTACCGAGATCATGAGCGCCGATATGATCGAGCGCTATGTAGAAGACGTGGACCTGATCCAAGTGGGCGCCCGCAATATGCAGAACTTCAGCCTTTTAAAAGAGCTGGGCAAGATCAGAAAACCCATTTTATTGAAGCGGGGCCTGTCTGCCACCATCGAAGAGTGGATCATGAGCGCCGAATACATCATGGCCGGGGGCAACGAAAACGTCATCCTCTGCGAGCGGGGCATCCGCACCTTCGAGCAGTATACCCGCAATACTTTGGACCTGAGCGCCATCCCCGCCGTGAAAAAATTGTCCCATTTGCCGGTGATCGTAGACCCCAGCCATGCCGCCGGCATGTGGTGGATGGTAGAGCCTTTGGCCAAAGCTGCGGTGGCAGTGGGAGCCGACGGCCTCATCATCGAAGTGCACAACAATCCCGAATGCGCTCTTTGCGACGGCGCTCAGTCTTTGAAGCCGGAGCGTTTTGCCCGCCTCATGGGCGAATTGAAGGGCATCGCCCGCATCGTAGGCAGAGATCTGTAAACGACGCATTGTATTCGAACGAGCAGTACGGCAGCACGGAGGTAAAAAATTTTGGACGGCGATCTTAAGGGCCTGGGCCCCGACGGCAGCATCTCTTTTAAAAATTTATGCTTTGCCGTCATCGGCCTGGGCGTCATCGGCGGCTCTTTGGCGAAAGCGCTGCGCCGTTTGGGCGCGGGGCGGATCATCGGTTTGGACAGAGACGAAGCGACCTTGCAGGCGGCAAAAGAACAGGGCCTTTTGGATGAGGCCCTCTCCGCTCCCGGCCCCTCTTTGAAAGCGGCAGACGTGGTGATCTGCGCTATTTATCCCGAGGCCGTCCGCACTTTTATCGGCAGCAATGCAGTTTGGTTCAAAGAAGATGCGCTGCTGACGGATGTGACCGGCATCAAAGGCACGCTGCCCTACGATATCCAAGCCGCTCTGCCTGCGGGCATGGAGTTCATCGCCGGACATCCCATGGCCGGCAGAGAAGCCAAAGGGCTGGCCATGTCTTCCGAGCAGATCTTTTGGGGCGCCAATTACATCATCGTGCCCACCCCGTCCAACAGCGAGGGGGCCAAAGCGTGGCTGCACAGTTTCGCCAAGGCTTTGGGCTGCAAACACACGGTGGAGATAGACCCCGAAGAGCACGATGAGATCATCGCCTACGTGAGCCAGCTGACCCACGTGACTGCCGTGGCCTTGATGGACAGCCCCTCCTACAACGAAAACACCCGCTATTTCATCGCCGGCAGTTTTCGGGACGGGACCAGAGTGGCCGACATCAACCCGGAGCTGTGGTGCGATCTCTTTTTGAGCAACAGAGAAAAATTGGCCGCAGAAGTGGAAAAATACATCGAGCAATTGCAAGCGTGGCACAAGGCGCTCGCAGCCGGCGACGGCGAAGCCATGAAGGCCATGATGCGTTTGGCCGGCGAAAGAAGAAGAGGATTGAACAGTGATAAAGTTTGACGGCCCAACGAGCAGCATAAGAGTTGAACTCGGTGAGCGCTCTTATGATATTTATATCGGCGGCGGGCTTTTAGACGAAGTGGGGGCGGCGACGGCTCGTTTGCTGCCCAAAACAAAGAAGGTCTGCATCATCAGCGACAGCAACGTGGCCCCTCTCTACGGCGAGCGCTTGGAAAAAAGTTTGCAAGAAGCAGGCCTTGCCCCCTTCCTTCTCCCTTTTCCCGCAGGGGAAGAGAGCAAAAACCTCTCCGTTTTGGGAGAACTTTTGGAAGCGATGGCGCAAAGGGGCCTCACCAGAAGCGACGCTCTCATCGCTTTGGGGGGCGGCGTGACGGGAGACTTAGGCGGCTTTGCCGCCGCCTGCTACATGCGGGGCATAAGTTTCATCCAGGTGCCCACCTCTCTTCTCGCTCAGATCGACAGCAGCGTGGGAGGCAAGGTGGCCGTAGACTTGGCCGCAGGAAAAAATTTGGCCGGCGCTTTTTATCAGCCCAAGGCAGTCTTCATCGACACGGAGCTTTTAAGCACTTTGCCTCGCCGCTTTCTTCACGACGGCTGCGCCGAAGCCATCAAGTACGGCTGCATCGAAAGCCCGGAGCTTTTCGCCCGCCTGAACGCCTGCGCAGACGAGGTTGCTCTGCTTGAGGCGGCGCCGGAGATCGTGGCTGCCTGCTGCGCCATCAAGGCCCGCATCGTAGAGCAGGACGAAACGGACACCGGTCTTAGGGCCGTGCTCAATTTCGGCCACACTCTGGGCCACGCGGTGGAACAGCACTACGGCTACGGCACCTACACTCACGGCGAAGGCGTGGCCATAGGCATGTATCAGCTCACGAAAAGCAGCGAAGCTTTGGGGCTGACGGCCCCGGGCACCGCCGCCGCCATCAAAGAGATCTTATCGCGCTATCGATTGCCCTTAGGTGATGATATCGACAAAAAAGCACTTTTGGCAGCGATGGCCAAAGACAAAAAGAAACAGGGAGACACTATCACCCTCATTCTTTTGCGACGGATAGGGGAGGCCGTTTTAAAGCGGCTCCCTTGGCAGGAAGTGCCTGCCTATTTAGGTCTATCATGAAAAAGATCCGCATTTACCCCGAAAAATTGCAAGGCACGGTGACGGTCCCTTCGTCTAAAAGCATGGGCCACAGAGAATTGATCTGCGCGGCCTTGGCTGCCGGCACCGGCAAAGTAGACAACATCAGCCTTTCTAAGGACATCGAAGCCACGTGCCGCTGTCTGCGGGCTATGGGAGTGGAGATCGCAGAAACAAAGAGTTCCTTTGAGGGCCGCAGCGCTCTGCTCATCCGCTCTCAGGGAAAGCTGGGCGGCACGGAGCCCGGGGCCGACTGCGGCGAGAGCGGCTCCACGCTCCGCTTCTTCGTGCCTTTGGCCGCTCTTTTGGACAGGCCCTTCACCTTTACGGGAGGAGGCAAGCTGGCCGGCCGGCCTTTGGAGGCTTATTACAACATCTTCGCTCAACAGGGCATCAAGTATCATACGGAGGTAGCGACCACCGGGCTGCACCTGCCCCTCACCGTGGCGGGAAGATTGCGGCCGGGGCGCTTCTCTCTGCCCGGCAACGTGAGCAGTCAATACGTGAGCGGTCTGCTCTTTGCTCTGCCTCTTTTAGAGGGCGACTCGGTGATAGAGATCACTTCGCCTTTGGAATCTTCTTCTTATGTAGATCTCACTCTGGCAAGCTTAGCTAAATACGGCATCAAAGTCGAAAACGAAAAGGGCGAGCATCGCCGTTACTTAGTGCCGGGAGGCCAACACTACAGTCCGCGTTCGGCGGCGGTGGAAGGCGATTGGTCGCAAGCCGCCTTTTGGGCCGTGGCGGGAGCTTTGGGCGGTCCTCTTTCTTGCAAAGGGCTCGACCTCACATCTTTGCAAGGCGACAGAGTCGTGGCCGACTTGGTCGCTCGGCTCGGAGGGAAGATCGAGATCGTCTCTGACGGGCTGAGCGTAAAAAAAGGAGAGGGCAAAAGTTGCGTGATCGACGGCAGCAACTGTCCCGACATCATACCGGTGCTGACGGTGTTGGCAGCGGTGAGCCCCGGTCACAGCAGCATCATCAATGCCGGGCGGCTGCGGCTGAAAGAGTGCGACCGTTTGGCCGCCATCAGCAGCGAATTGAACAAATTGGGCGCCCGCATCAGGGAATTGCCCGAAGGCTTGGAGATAGACGGAGTGCCCGCCTTAGAAGGGGGCGGCGAGACAGAGGCATGGAACGATCACCGCATCGCCATGAGCTTGGCCGTCGCCGCGGCCTGCTGCCGCCGGCCCTTCGTCCTCAACGGGGCCGACAGCGTGAAAAAATCTTATCCCGGTTTTTGGGAAGACTACGAAAAAGTAGGCGGTAAGATCGAGGTGTTAGCATGAGCGGGAGCATGGGCATGAACATGCAGGTGAGCATTTTCGGCGAATCTCACGGCGCTGCCGTGGGGCTCGTCATCGACGGGCTGCCGCCGGGTCTCCCTTTAGATTGGGACTTTGTTCAAAAAGAATTGGATCGGCGGGCCCCGGGCAAAAGCAAAACAGCCACCGCTCGCAAAGAAGACGACAAGGTGCAGGTGCTCAGCGGTTTTTTCAACGGCTGCACCACCGGCACTCCCTTATGCGCCGTCATTTATAATAAAGATCAACATTCCCGCGATTACAGCGAGCTGGCCGCAAAGATGCGGCCCGGCCACGCCGATTATGCCGCTCACGTCCGCTATCAGGGCCGCAACGATCATCGGGGCGGCGGCCATTTTTCCGGGCGGCTCACCGCACCTTTGGTGGTGGCCGGGGCCGTGGCCAAACAGGCCTTGGCCCTGGAGGGGATAGGAGTCTATGCTCACATCCTCAGCATCGGCCCGGTGAAGGAGCGGCCCTTCTCTCCTTTGGGCGAGCCGGAAGAAAAATTGCAAAGTTTGGCGGCGCGGCCTTTCTGCGTCCTGGACGAAAAAGCGGGGCAGGCCATGGAGGAGGCCATCCTGGCGGCTAAAGAAGAGCAAAACAGCCTGGGGGGCGTGGTGGAAGCGATGGTCCTGGGGCTCCCCGCCGGTTTGGGCGAACCTTTTTTCGACTCGGCAGAGAGCCGTTTGGCTCACGCTCTTTTCTCCGTGCCGGCAGTGAAAGGCGTGGAGTTCGGAGCGGGCTTCGCCTTGGCCGCCATGAAGGGCGCCGAAGCCAACGACGCCATGTATTACGATGAAAACGGTAAGGTGCGCTGCCTCACCAATAATAACGGCGGGTTGACGGGAGGGCTGACCAACGGCATGCCTCTTCTCTTCAGAGTGGCTATAAAACCTACGCCTTCCATCGCCAGGACCCAGGCCACTGTGGACGTAGTCAAAAAAGAAAATTGCCGGCTGACCGTCACGGGCCGCCACGACCCTTGCATAGTCCCGCGAGCTGTGCCGGTGGTGGAAGCGGTGGCGGCTTGGCAACTGTACGATCTTTTATTGAATGCTAAAAAGTGGGTGAAACAATGATACCGGACAGAGATCTGGAAGAGTTGCGGCAAGAGATCGATCAGGTGGATCAGGACTTGGCCGACGTGTTGGAAAAAAGGCTGCAGCTGGTGATGGAAGTCGCCGCTCTGAAAAAAGCCAAAGGGCTGCCGGTGAAAGACAAGAACCGGGAGGCCAAGGTCATCGCCAAAGTGGCCGGCTTTTTGGAGAATCAGGACTACAGTCTGGCCATCAAAAATATCATGCGGGGCATCATCGATCAAGCCTGCGTGCTGGAAGAGACGGCCTTGGTGGAACTGGACGATAAAGCGGCCAAGGTGGCCTGCTTCGGCCCGGAGGGCTCTTTTACCCATCAGGCTCTGGAAGATTTCTTCGGCGATCGCCCCTTAGAGCGGCATCACTTCAACACTTTCGAAGAAGTCATCAGCAACGTGGCCCTCGGCCGCATGGACTACGGGGTGCTGCCCATCGAAAATTCTTCCACCGGCGGCATCACCGAAGTGTACGATCTTTTGCGCCAATACGACTGCCACATAGTGGGCGAGCAGTGCGTGAAGATCGAGCAGAATCTTTTGGGCACGGAAGGGGCGAGCATGGACACTATCAAGACCGTCTATTCTCATCCCCAGGGCTTTAAGCAAAGCAAAGAATTTTTCAAAAAATATCCCCACATCGAGCAGGTGCCTTTTTTCAGCACCTCTAAAAGCGCGGAAGAAGTGGCGGCCAAACAGGATATAACTTTGGCTGCCGTGGCGGGCAAAAAGGCGGCGGAGATCTACGGCCTCAAGATCATCGCAACCGCCATCAATTACGATTCCAACAACACCACCCGCTTCGTCATCATCGCCGGCCGGGCGGGAGCGGTGCCCAATGCGGACAAGATAACTCTCATCGTGGCGGTGAAGCACGAGACCGGCTCTCTCTATAAAATGCTGGCCTCTTTCTATCACACGGGGCTGAACCTTCTCAACTTGGAGAGCCGGCCCATGGAAGGAAAGAGCTGGGAATATTTCTTCTACATCGACGTCACCGGCAATCTCTCCGATCCTTTAGTGGTGGATCTTATGGAAGAGATCGCCGGCAAATGCACCTATTGCAAGATCTTAGGCAACTACAAGGCGTTCGAGCGCCGCCCCGGCTGATGGCCCCCCGCTTCGGCCTTGTGGGAGGAAAATTGGGCCACAGCCTCTCCCCGGCCATCCATCGGCTCTTTTTCACCCTCACCGGCAAGACGGGAGAGTACGATCTTTTGGAAGTGAGCCAAAAAGAGCTGCCGGTCCTCTTTCAAAAACTTGCCGCCTCGTACGGAGGCTGCAACGTCACCATCCCTCATAAAGTGGCGGTGCTGCCTTTTTTGCAAAAAGTGACGGGAGAAGCCGCCGCCCTAGGCGCGGTGAACACCGTCAAATTCACAGACGAGGGAGCCTGCGGCTACAACACCGACTATTTCGGCTTCCAACGTATGCTCGCTCATTATGAACTGGCAGTGAAAGGCAAAAGAGCGGCGGTGCTGGGCAGCGGCGGTGCGGCCCGGGCAGCGGTGAAAGTTTTGGCCGACGGCGGGATCGCCGAACTTTATCTGGTGAGCCGGCAGCCGGAGAAGATCGACCCTTCTTTTAAAACTTTGGCACCGCAAATTTCTTTTATCTCTTATGCGGCCTTAGAGAAAATGACAGGGGATCTTTTGATCAACTGCACGCCGGCGGGCATGTACCCCGCCGTAGAGGCCTCGCCTGTGCAGGCAGGAGCGAGCGCCGCCTTCGCCGCTTCCGTGGACCTAGTCTACAACCCGGCGGAGACTCTCTTCATGCGGCAGGCCAAAGAAGCGGGAAAATTTTCCTGCAACGGCCTCTTCATGCTGGCAGCTCAGGCGGTGGCAGCCCAGGAGATCTGGCAGGGAGAGAGCTACCCCGACAGTTTGATCTTGAAGATAACGGAGGCGCTGACCGCATGAAGAACTTGGTTTTGATCGGCCTGCCGGGCTGCGGCAAGACCAGCTTCGGCAAAAAACTGGCGGCGGCCTTGGGCCGGCCCTTCTACGATGCGGATGAAGTTTTGGAAGAGAGAGAAGGGCGCAGCATCAAAAGTTTTTTCGCCGAGAGCGAAGAAGCCTTTCGCCGGGCCGAGAGCAGGACGCTGGCCTATCTTGCCGCCTTGGACGGCTGTGTCATCGCCTGCGGAGGCGGAGCCGTGAAGCGGCGGGAGAATATGGAAGCCTTGGGGGCAAAAGGCTGCATCGTTTTTTTGGAGAGAAGCCCGGAAGCGATCTTGGCTGCAGGCAGCATCGACGGCGACGAGCGGCCCCTTTTGGCGGCGGCGAAAGAAAAGATCTTCACTCTTTATCGGGAGCGGATAGGACTTTATCGACGCTACGGCGCCTACACCGTAGATAACGAAGGCTCGGAAGAAAACACGCTGGCGCAATTGCTGAAGATAGCGGAGCAGGAGGCAGGACGATGAAGAAGATAGCTGTGTTGAACGGGCCCAACATCAACATGCTGGGCATCAGAGAAAAAGATGTTTACGGACGGCAGGACTACGCCGCTCTCTGCGCCTATATAAAAGAGGCGGCAGCCAAAGCGGGCGTTGCAGTCGACCTCTTTCAAAGCAATTCGGAAGGAGAGCTGGTGAGCCTCATCCAAAAAACTTACGGCAACTACGACGGCATCGTCATCAATCCCGCCGCCTACACTCATTACAGCATAGCCGTTTTGGACGCCCTCAAAGCGGTGGCCCTGCCGGCGATAGAGGTGCACCTTTCCAACATCCACAGCCGGGAAGAATTTCGCCATCGCTCTGTCACCGCCGCCGCCTGCATAGGGCAGATCTGCGGCTTGGGCTTCAAAGGCTACGCTTTGGCGATCCAAGCGTTGGCCGAACTGCAATAAGCTCACGCAAAAAAGAAAAAGATACCTCCCCGACAGTCGGCAAGAAACTCAACGGCTGCGGGGAGGTGTTTTATTTTCGAAAAAAGACAGCTCGACGGGAAGGCAGGACGCAAAAAAGAACAGAGAAACAACAACGGAGCTTTTTCAAAAAAACGAACGCGAGGCAAAGGCGAGAGAGAAAGAAAAATTTGTCGCTTCCCAGGCGACCGATAAAAACAAAAAAGTTCCTATAATAAAGGCGTAGGGCGCAGAGCTTGCAGTTAAATTTTTTGAAGGAGGATGAAAAATGTTGAGATGCGATCTTGAGGAGCTCCTTGCCAAAGTCGCTGCAGAAAACGATGCTTCAGCACAGTTCGACTTGGGCGTATGTTTTTATTTGGGCCACGGCGTAAAACAAGATCTTGCCGCAGCCGTCAAATGGTATAAAAAGGCAGCGGAGCAAGGGCTGGCCGAAGCCCAAAGCAATTTGGGAGCTTGTTATGCGGAAGGCTTGGGAGTGGAACAAGACCTCGCCGAGGCCGTGAAGTGGTACAGAAAGGCCGCGCTGCAGGGGGCAGCCAAGGCCCAATATAACATGGGGCAAAGCTGCTTTTTCGGGGAGGGGGCAGAGCAAAACTTCGCCGAGGCCGTGAAATGGTATGAAAAAGCGGCGCTGCAAGGCTATGCTCCGGCCCAAAATAATTTGGGCCACTGCTATGAGACCGGCAAAGGCGTCGCAAAAGACGGGGCGAAGGCGGCCGCATGGTACAGAAAAGCGGCCGAGCAAGACTATGCTCCGTCTCAAAACAATTTAGGTCTCCTCTGTCAAAAAGGCTCAGGGACAGAGCAAGATCATTTTAAGGCCCGCAGCTGGTTTCAAAAAGCGGCAGAGCAGGGCTATGCCAAGGCTCAGGACAACTTGGGGCTGTGCTATGTCTACGGCTTGGGAGGAGAACGGGATGCGGCCAAGGCCTATGCTTGCTTCCAAAAAGCTGCCGAGCAGGACGAGGCCGCTGCCTGCTTTCATTTGGGCCTGTGCTGTCAGCAAGGCCTGGGGACAGAGCAGGACGGGGCCGCAGCGGTGAAGTGGTATGAAAAAGCCGCAGAACAGGGCCACGCCGAAGCTCAGTTCAATTTAGGCTTATGTTATTTTTACGGCGAAGGAACGAGGCAGGACTATGGCGAGGCGGTGAAGCAGTTCGCCAAAGCTGCCGAGCAGGGGAATGCGCCGGCTCAATGCAATTTAGGCATGCACTACTTGCACGGCTTGGGAGTGGAGCAGAACTATCGAGAGGCCTATTGCTGGTTCAAAAAAGGCGCGGCCCGGGGCGATGCCGAGAGCCAAAACAATTTGGGCGAGTGCTATCGCTTCGGTCAAGGCACAGAGCAAAACTATGGCGAAGCGGTCCGCTATTATCGGTTGGCGGCGGCGCAAGGGCTGGCCGAAGCCCAAAGCAATTTGGGGGAATGTTATCGCGACGGCACGGGAGCAGAACAAGACTATGCCGAAGCCTTTAAGTGGTTTCAAAAAGCTGCCCGGCAGGGGAATGCAGTCGCCCAATATGAAACGGCTTGTTGTTATTTAGAAGGCAAAGGTACAGAGAAAAACCGCGCCGAGGGGCGCAGATGGCTCGCTAAAGCCGCAAGGCAGGGCTATCCGCAAGCGATAAAAAAGCTGAGAGAGCTGCCTTGACGAAAACAGGCAGAAGCGAAAAAAGAGAGGAAGGGTTTTAAAATGATCGGTGCGATGATCGGAGACATAGTAGGCTCCCGTTTCGAAGGGAGAAGACGCAACTGCAAGTCCAAATACTTCGACTTATTCACGCCTTGGTGCCGTTTTACGGACGACACCGTGCTGACCGCAGCCGTGTGCTATGCCCTGCTGAAGAGCAAAGAAGATGGCAGCGACCTGAGTGAGGCGGCCGCAAGATCTCTTCGGGCTTTTTGGTATTTGTATCCGCATCGCGGTTACGGCGGCTATTTCAGACGCTGGGCCCTCTCTGCCGACCCTCAGCCTTACAACAGCTACGGCAACGGCGCCGCCATGCGGGTCAGCGGCTGCGGCTGGGCGGGGAGGACTGTCGACGAGGTCAAGCAGCTTGCCAAGGCCGTCACCGCAGTGACTCACGATCATCCCGAAGGGCTCAAAGGCGCCGAAGCTGCCGCCGTAGCCGTGTTCCTTGCCCGCAGCGGCAAAAGCATGAGAGAGATACGCGACTATATCGCGAAAAATTATTACTCGCTGGACTTCACCATCGACGGCATCCGAGACACCTACAGCTTCGATGTGAGCTGTCAGGGTTCTGTGCCCCAAGCGTTAGAGGCCTTTTTGGAATCCACCGGTTTTGAGGATGCCATAAGGAACGCCGTTTCTATCGGCGGCGACAGCGACACCATCGCCGCCATCACCGGCTCCGTGGCCGAAGCATATTACGGCGTTCCCGACGACCTAAGAGAGCAAGCTCTGACTTTTTTGGACAAAAGGCTCTGCAATATACTGGCGGTGTTTGAAAGGAAGTATCCCTTCGTACCGCAGCAACGGTAAAATTTTTGCGATCATTTTTCGCTCTAAAACAAAATACCTCTCGAACAGCTGCGAGGGAGAGTCGCTCCCTCGACCGGTCGAGAGGTATTTGCTTTTTTGTTTGCTTTTACACCTTCACGCCTTTTTCTCAGGCAGCGTTTCCAAAAGAGCGTCGAGGCAGGCTTCCACGGCTGCCGAGCGCACCTCTTCGATCTTGCCGGCGTCGCAGGCGGCAGCAAGAGCAGGCTCGATGGGGAGGCGGGCCAGCACTTTGAGACCGTAAGCGGCGGCAGTCTCTTCCAAATGGCTGGGGCCGAAGAGCTCATAGCGCTTCCCGTTGTCCGGGCAGAGGAAGTAGGAATAATTTTCCACGAGACCGATGATGGGCACCTTCATCATCTGAGCCATCTTCACCGCCTTGCCCACGATCATGGACACCAATTCCTGAGGAGAAGTGATCACCACGATGCCGTCCAAAGGCAGGCTTTGAAAAACGGTGAGGGGCACGTCCCCGGTGCCCGGGGGCAGATCCACCAGCATGAAGTCGACGTCGGTCCAGATCACATCGCTGTAAAATTGCTTCACCATGTCGGCCAAAAGGGGGCCGCGCCAAATGACAGGCTCTGCAGGCGCAGGCAAAAACATATTGGCGGTGATCACTTGGATGCCGCTTTTGCTGACGAAGGGAAAGACGCCCAGTTCATTGCCCTGCACTTTGCCGTGCACGGAAAAGAGGTGGCCGATGCTGGGGCCGGTGATGTCCGCATCCAAAACGGCGGTCTTTTGTCCTCGCCGGGCCAGAGCACAGGCCAAAAGGCCGGTGAGCAGCGATTTGCCCACGCCGCCTTTGCCGCTGACGATGCCGATCACTCTTTTTACGGTGCTCATAGGATTAAGATGAGCGGCGAAGTCGCTCTGCTGCTGTTCGCTTTGAGCGGAAGGACAGCCTTCGCAGCTGCTGCGGCCGCAGCCGGTGTCGGAACAAAGTTTAACTTCAGTCATTTTTATCACCTGCAAAAGAGGCAAGGCTCCCGCAAGGGGAAGCCTTGTTTTTAAGAATAACAAAAAATTTTACGGGTCAAGCTTTTACGACCAAACGGAAATATTTTTTCTTGCCTTTGCGGATCAAAAGGCTTTGCTCGGCGTCGAAGAGCTCGGGGGCGAAGCAGGCTTCCGGGTCCTTCACGACGGAGCCGCCTACGCTCAGGCCGCCCTGCACCATCAGCTGGCGGGCCTCTCTTTTGCTGGAGAAGAGGCCGGCAGCGGTCAGCACGTCTACGATCTTGGCGGTCACCGCCTGAGGTCCCACCTCTGTGACGGGGACGGTGCTGAGGTCGGCAGCCCGGCCGAAGAGAGCCTCTGCCGCCTGCTGAGCTTTCAAAGCTTCGTCTTCGCCGTGCACCAGTTTCGTCACTTCAAAGGCCAGCACTTTTTTCGCTTCGTTGATGCCGGCGTCTTTCAAAGCGCCCAAGCGTCTCACTTCGGTCATGGGCAAATAGGTGAGGAGGGCCAGACAATTTTCCACATCGCCGTCGTCTACGTTGCGCCAATATTGATAAAAATCGTAGGGGCTCGTCTTGGCCGCGTCCAGCCACAGGGCGCCCTTTTCGGTCTTGCCCATTTTGCGGCCGTCGGCGGTGGTGAGCAGTTTCGAGGTCATGCAGTAGGCGGGGCACTGCTCTTTGCGGCGGATCAGTTCTACCCCCGCCAGCATGTTGGACCACTGATCGTCGCCGCCCAATTGCATAACGCAGCCGTAGTCGCGGTTCAACTTCCAAAAATCGTAGCTCTGCATGATCATGTAGTTGAATTCGAAAAAGGTGAGGCCTTTTTCCCAGCGTTTTTTGAAACACTCGGCGGTGAGCATGCGGTTGACGGAAAAATGCACGCCCACTTCCCGCAGCAGGTCCACGTAATTGAGCTGCAAGAGCCAGTCGGCATTGTTCACCATCAAGGCCCGGCCCTCTTCGAAATCCACGAAGCGGCTCATCTGCCGTTTGAAGCAGGCGGCATTGTGGGCGATGAAGTCGGGGGTCAGCATCTTGCGCATCTCGTCTTTGCCGCTGGGGTCGCCGATCATGCCGGTGCCGCCGCCGATGAGACAGATGGGCCGATGGCCGGCCTTCTGCATGTGGCTCATCAGCATCAAAGCGATGAAATGGCCCACATGAAGACTGTCGGCAGTGGGGTCGAAGCCGATGTAAAAAGTTATTTTTTCTTCGTCTAAGAGCCGGGCGATCTCATCGGCGTGAGAGAGCTGCTTGATGAAGCCCCGCTCCTGCAGCAGGTCCAATACAGACATGCCAAAAAGGCCTCCTTAGTTACAGTTGAGAAGTGCAATGAGGGCAGCGGGTGGCGTCGTCGGCCACGGGAGACTTGCAATAGGGGCAGAGCCTGGGCTCCGGCGCCGGAGCCTCCGGTGCTTTCATTTTGTTCATCTGGGTGATGAAGAGGAAGATGACGAAGGCGACGATCAAAAAGTCGATGATCGTGTTGATGAAGGTGCCGTAGGCGATGACGGGAGCGCCGGCTTTTTTGGCAGCTTCCAAAGTAGCATACTGTTGGCCGTTGAGGCTGATGAAAAGATCGGCGAAGTTCACGCCGCCGGTCAAGAGCCCGATGGGGGGCATGATGATGTCGTTGACGAAGCCGGTGACGATCTTGCCGAAGGCACCGCCGATGATAACGCCGACGGCCATGTCGACCACGTTGCCCCGCATGGCGAACTTTTTGAATTCTTCAAAGAAGGACACGGTAAAACCTCCCTTTTGCATATATAAAATGTGTGAATATTATACCAAAGAACGGAGCCGTTGACAAGAAAAAGAGGGCTTAAAGAGTGTGGAGTGTGCCGGGCTTCCCCAGCAGGGTCATCTAAATCATTTGGATGTACAAGGGGAAGGAGTGAGGAGTGTGGAGTTGAGGAATGCACGCCTAACGCTTCACCCTCTTGCACATCGTGCAAGTCTGAACGATAATGCTGAGGGTGCCCGGCGACAGGCTCAGCGGGCGGCGTGCTTCCTGTATATAGAAAGAAGCAGCGAAGGGGGAGGCCAGTAAACAGAAAAAATCTCAGCGCAAAAATAAAAGAGACTTGCCCTCGGGATGACCGGGGACAAGTCTCTTCGGTTTTTTGCTCGATAGCTTTTCGCTCTCTCGGGTCTAAGCGGAGCCCTTTCGTTAAAAGCAGGACCCCCTCACGTTCTTTGCAACACAGCAAAGGCGCAAGGGGGCCGTCGTTTACATTTTCGATTCGCAGGCTCAGAAGAGATCTTTCAGCACGATGGTCTGCTCTCTGTTGGGGCCTACCGAGACGATGCCGATCTCTACGCCGGCCGCTTCGGACAAACGGGCGAGATATTTTTTGGCGTTGGCGGGGAGGTCGTCCCAATCGCGCACGCCGCTGATGTCGGTGAGCCAGCCCTCGAATTCTTCGTACACCGGCTGCACTCTCGCCAAAACGTTCAGACTGGCGGGGATGTGCTTGATGGGCTTGCCGTCGATCTCGTAGCCCACGCAGATCTTCAATAGCGGCATGTGATCGAGGATGTCCAAGCGGGTGACGGCCAACAGATCCAAACTGTTGAGGCGGGCGCTGTAGCGGAGCATCACACCGTCCAACCAGCCGCAGCGGCGGGGCCGCCCGGTGACGGTGCCGTATTCGCGGCCGGTCTCTCTGATCTGAGTGCCGGGGCCGTCGCTGTCTAAAAGTTCGGTGATGAAGGGGCCTTCGCCGACTCGGGTGGTGTAGGCCTTCACCACGCCCACCACGTGATCGATGAAGCGGGGGCCGATGCCGCTGCCCGTCGAGGCGTTGCCTGCCGTGGGGTTAGAAGAAGTTACATAAGGGTAGGTGCCGTGATCGATGTCTAAGAAGGTGGCCTGAGCTCCTTCAAAGAGCACTTTCTTTTGAGCGGCGAAGAGTTCGTCCAGCACTACGCCGGTGTCGGTAACGTAGGGCCTCAATCTTTCGGCATAGGCCAGATATTCTTTCAGCACGGCGTCGTAGTCGAAGGGCTCGCCGCCGTAGATCTTGGTGATGATGGCGTTTTTGGCGGCCAAATTAACTTTCAATTTGGCGGCGAAGGCAGCGGGCTCCATCAGATCGCACACTCTGATGCCCACCCGGGCGACTTTATCCATATAACAGGGGCCGATGCCGCCCTTGGTGGTGCCGATCTTATTGGCGCCGAGGGCAGCCTCCTGCAATTCGTCCAGCCGCTGATGATAGGGCAGCACCACGTGGGCTCTGTCGCTGATAAAAAGGTTGCGGCAGCTGATGCCCTTCTCCTTCATACCTTCGATCTCCGCCAGCACGACTCCCGGATTGATGACTGTGCCGTTGCCCAGCACGTTGGTCTTATCGGAGAAAAGCACGCCGGAGGGCAGCAGCCGCAGTTTATAGGCGATGTCGTTCACCACTACGGTGTGGCCCGCATTGGAACCGCCGGAGTAGCGAACTACCGCATCGGCCTTTTGGGCGAGATAATCGACGATCTTGCCTTTGCCCTCGTCGCCCCATTGGGTCCCCAGTACTATCACAGATGCCATTAGACTACCTTCTTTCCCGGCGGATAGGCCGAGTTATTTGCTGTTATTTTCTCACAGGCCGAAACGGGCGAAGATGCGATCGATGTGCCGCAGCATGGGCTGAGGATCGAAACATTTTTCCACTTCTTCGGCGGTGAGATATTTTTTGATGTCCGGGTCTTGCTCCACGTTGGTCTTGAAGTCGGCGCCCTGCAGCCAACGGGCCATGGCGTTGCGCTGTACCCATTTGTAAGCGTCTTCTCTCAGCACGCCCTTAGAGACCAGAGCGATGAGCAGATTTTGACTGAAGATGAGGCCGCCGGTCTTGTTCATGTTGGCCAGCATGGCTTCGGGATAGACCAGCAGCTTATCGATGATGTTAGTGAATTTGCGCAGCATGTGATCCAAAGCGATGGTGGCGTCGGGAAGGATCACTCTCTCTACGGAAGAGTGAGAGATGTCACGCTCGTGCCACAAAGGGACGTCCTCCAAAGCGGCGACGGCGTAGCCCCGCAGCAGCCGGGCCATGCCGCTCACCTTTTCGCAGGTAATGGGGTTGCGTTTATGAGGCATGGCAGAGGACCCTTTCTGCCCGGGAGCGAAATATTCTTCCGCTTCCCTGATGTCGGTGCGCTGGAGGTTGCGGATCTCGGTAGCCATTTTGTCCAAAGAGGAGCCGATGACAGCCAAAACGGTGAGGAAATGAGCGTGGCGGTCCCGCTGGATGACTTGAGTGGCCAAACGGACAGGCGTGAGCCCCAGTTTTTCGCACACATATTCTTCCACGAAAGGATCTACGTTGGAGTAGGTGCCCACCGCTCCCGACAATTTGCCTACGGCCATGAAGTCGCGGGCCTGTTGCAGGCGGGCGATGTTGCGCTCCGTTTCGTCCAGCCACAGGCAGAACTTCAAACCGAAGGTCATGGGTTCGGCGTGGATGCCGTGGGTGCGGCCGATCATCACCGTATATTTATGTTCGGCGGCCCGCCGCTTCAATACGGCATGAAATTTATCCAAATGTTTCAAGAGCAGGTCGGCGGCCTGCACCGTCATGTAGCACAGAGCGGTGTCTTTCACGTCGCTGCTGGTGAGGCCCTTGTGGATGTATTTGGAAGCTTCGCCCACATATTCGGCCACGTTGGTCAAAAAAGCGATGATGTCGTGATTGGTGACGGCTTCGATCTCTTTGATGCGCTCTATGCGAAAGTCGGCTTTGCTTTGGATATCCTTTAAAGCGTCGTCGGGGACGATGCCCAATTTATTCATGGCTTCGCAGGCTAAGATCTCCACCTTCAGCATGGTGCGAAATTCGTTTTCCAGCGTCCAAATGTTGCCCATCTCCGGATGAGTGTAGCGTTCTATCATTTCTTTTCCTCCCGCTTTTTTGAAGGGCGCAAAGCAAAAAGCAAGGCTCCCGTTCCTTTTTCATTCTATCATTTTCACCCTGCCTGCGCAAGCAAAAAGGCTCTTTTTTAAAGAGGTCCGCGAGGGCCTTTTCTTTTTTCGAAAAGTGCGGGAGCTAAAAGAAAAAGCCCCTCGCTTGCGAGGGGCACAGTGTTCCTCATTCTTTTTGTTTGGAGAAGCCCAAGAATTTCGTGTACTGCTTTTGGAAAAAGAGATGGATGGTGTCGACGGGGCCGTTGCGATGCTTGGCGATGATCAATTCGGTGACGTTTTTGTTCTCGGTGTCGGGGTTGTAATAATCTTCCCGATAGAGAAAGGCCACGATGTCCGCATCCTGCTCCAAAGAGCCGGACTCTCTGAGATCGCTCAAAAGGGGCCGCTTCACCTGCCTGCTCTCCACGCTCCTGCTCAACTGAGAAAGGGCCAGCACCGGCACGTCCAGTTCTCTGGCCAGGGCCTTCAGGGAACGGGAGATATCGGAAACTTCCTGCTGGCGATTGTCGGAGGAAGAGCCGGTGCGGCGGCCGCTGCCCTGCATCAGCTGCAGGTAATCCACCACGATCAGGTCCAGCCCGTGCTCGGCTTTCAAACGCCGGGCCTTGCTGCGCATCTCTAAGGCGGTGATGGCGGGGGTGTCGTCGATATAGATATGGGCGCTGTTGAGGGCTTCGCAGGCATCCCAGAGATTCTCCCAATCTTCATCCCGCAGTTCGCCGGTCCTCAGCCGCTGAGAATCCACATTGGCTTCCGAGCAGAGCATACGGTGCACCAATTGTTCTTTGCTCATCTCCAGCGAAAAGAAGGCGACGGTGCAAGGAGGTGTCTTCGTCGACTTGTGGGCCCGCAGGGCCACGTTCTCCACGATATTCAGAGCGAGGGCCGTTTTGCCCATGGAGGGGCGGGCCGCCAAAATGATAAAGTCGGAAGGATGGAGGCCGCTGGTGAGCCTATCCAAGTCCTGATAACCGCTGGGCAGACCGGTGAGGCCGCCGCCGGCCTCCAGCAGCTCGTTGATCCGGGCGGGGATATCGCGCACCAAGTCGCCCACCAAAGTGAAATCGTTGCGGCGTTTGCGGCCGGCGATCTCCAAAATGTTGGCTTCCGCCTGATCCAGCAGTTCTTCCACGTCGTCGTTTTCTTCGTAGCCTTTGGCGGCGATGGCGGTGGCTGTGCGTATCAGCTGGCGCAGCACCGATTTTTTCTGGACGATGTCGGCGTGAAATCTCACGTTGGCGGCGGTGGGCACGGAGTTGGCCAAGCCGGTCAGGTAGGCGATGCCGCCGATATCTTCCAGCCGACCGTTTTCCCGCAGGGCATCGGTGACCGTGATCAGATCCACTGCTTTATTTTTGTCGTACAGTTCCATCATGGCGGCAAAAATAAGTTTGTGGGCTTCACGGTAAAAATCGTCGGCGGTCAAACATTCCCCGGCCTGAGCGATGGCTTCTTTATCCAGAAACATGGCCCCCAGGACCGATTGTTCCGCTTCTATGTTTTGAGGCGGCAAACGCTGCTCGTCCATTTCATTCTCCGCTGACTTTTACGATGAAGGTCGCCGTCACGTCCTTGTGCAATTTGGCCACGGCTGTATAAGTGCCGGGGGCTTTGATCTGCTCTTTCAATTCTACTTTGCGCCGGTCAACGGCCAGACCGGTCTGTGCGTTCAAAGCATCGGCCACGTCTTTGGAGGTGACGGAGCCGAACATCTTGCCCCCTTCTCCCAGCCGCACTTTAAGATCGACGACGATCTTTTCCAACTGAGCCCCCAGCACTGTGGCTTCGTCTTTGGCCCGGGCGGCGCGATGGGCGGCGGTAGCCTGATCTTTTTTGGCTTGGTTCACATTGGCCGCGGAGGCCTCTTTGGCCAATTTGCGGGGCAAAAGGAAGTTGCGGCAGAAACCCTCGGCCGCGTCGACTATCTCACCTTTCTTGCCCAAGTTCACTACGTCTTGCAACAGGATCACTTTCATTATTTTCACTCTCCTCTAATTGTTTTTGCACTAAAGATACCAGGATGGGCTCTACATCCCAAGCCCGTTTGTTTTCCAATTGACCGCCGGCCACGGTCTGATGGCCGCCGCCTCCCAACGCTTCCATCACCAGCTGCACGTTGATGCTGCCGTCGCTGCGGGCGCTGATGCCCAAGTTGCCGTTGGTGTATTCCACGATAGTGAAGCCGCAGGAGATGCCCTCGATGGTGATGAGGGTGTCGGCCACTTGGGCGGCCAAAACGCCGGCGGCGGGATCGGGCACGGCCTCGGGATAAACACAGATGGCCATGCCGGGGATGGGGCTGGTGGCCCGAGCCAAGATCTGCGTCCTTTCCAAGATCGACTGCATATCGTCTTTGAACATGCTTCGCACTAAATTGGGGTCGGCGCCGCTGCGGCGCAAAAGAGCGGCAGCTTCGAAGGTGCGCTCGCCCACTTGCACGGAAAAACTTTTGCTGTCTAAGACGATGCCGGCGTAAAGGGCAGTGGCCTCGGCAGGGCTGAACTCCAAGTTATCGTCGAAGTAGCCGGTGAGCTCCGTCACCAGTTCGCTGGTGGAAGAGCTGGAAGGCTCAAGATAGAGCAGCTCGTGTTTGGCGATGAGGTCTTCGGCCCGGCGATGATGATCGATGATGATGCGCCGGGGGATGCGCTCCAACACCTCTTGGCTGGCACAAAGAGAAGCGCGGTGATGATCCACCAGCACCAAGAGGCTCTTGGCGGTGATGTGAGGCAGCGCCGCTTTTTCTTCCAGCATGATGTCGGTGTAGGAGGTGCTTTCTTTAAAGAGGCTGTCGCCGTCGGGGGAGGAGGCCCGGGCCACCTTTTTGAAAGAAGTGTTGGGCCCGCTGATGACGATGTAAGTTTCTTTGCCCAAGGACAGGGCCAGCTTGGCCATGCCGATGGCGCTGCCGATGGCGTCGAAATCTTCGTCTTTATGGCCCATGACGAAAACATTTTCCGCCTGACGCAAAAGTTCTCGGATGGTCTGAGCTACGGTGCGGGCCCTCACCCGGGTGAAGGTGGAGCCTACGGCCTTGGTGCCGCCGAAATAAAGAGTGGTCTTATCCTTGATGACCACGGCCTGATCGCCGCCTCTGCCCTTGGCTGCCGTGAGAGCTTTGTTGGCATTCATCCGCAGTTCTTCGAAGGTCACTCCTTCCGTGGCCACACCGATGCTGAGAGTGGGAGCTATCTTGTTCCCGCAGCGGATCTCCCGCACCTGATCCAAAATGGAGAATTTGTCTTGGATGAGGTCCAGCACGGCGGCCCGGTTGAACCCGATGAGACAATTTTCTTTGTTCATGCGGCAGAGGAAGCCGTGCTGCCGGTCGACCCAGCGGGTGAGGGCTTCGTTCACTTCGCCGGTGAGATTGGCGACGGCGGCCTCGTTCAGCCCTCGGGCCACGTCGTCGTAATTGTCGAAATTGGCGTAGGCCAGGCAGAGCCTTTCGTTGTCGTAGCGCTGCTTCAAAAGCTCCAGCTCCGTGACGTCCGTCAAATAGATGATGAGGCCGCTGATGTTGCCCCGGGCCTGATTGGCGGACCGCTCCTGAGTCTGCACGCGAAAGTGAGAGAGCCTGAAGTAGCGGTCGTCCATGGTGATGAGCCGCTCGCCGTCTCGCAGCAGCATCATGTTGAAAGAATTTTCTTCCAAAGGCAGAACTTCTTCGGGCAATTTACCTTCCAATTTCGTTTTGCCCACCCACTCGGCGAAGAGAGGGTTGCGCCATTGCAGTTTGCCGTCTTTGGCGAACACCGCTATGCCTATGTTCATTTTGCGGACGGCGAAATGATTGCTCCGCTCGATGTTGCGGATGATGTTGTCCAAATAACCGGAGAAGCTCAGCTCCTGACTGGCAGTGCTGCGGTGGGCGAAGTAAAAGGTGAGGCCCAAGATGATCAGGGCCGGGGGGATCAAAAAGGGCTCCAGATAGCACGCCACCAGAGCGAAAAGAATCAAAAGCGTCAGATAGACGGTGCTGTCCACGCGGGGATCGGGTCTGCGATCGAACTTGATAGCCATGATATACCTCTTAAGAAGCGATGTGTCGATCTTTGCGGCCTTACCTTTTACGGTGCCGCAGTTTGCGAAAGTCCGCCACCATGTCGAAGGCGCCTACGTAGATCATCAACTGGCCCAAAAGGGGGACGAAGAGCACGAGAGCGGTGCCCACGTTGGCCCACCAAGCGGGTTTGCCTTTGGTCTGACAGTACCAGTAGAGCAGCACGATGGCCTGAAAGAGGAGCAGGAAACTGGTCAAGGTCTGCACGTTCACCGCGATGAGATAGGGCCAGCCCTGCTGCTGCCCCGTCTGATAAAAATAGGTGACGGCGAAAAGAGAAAGAACGAAGGGATAGAGGACCCAAGCGGGCACCGTCAGTTCTCGGAAAGGAGGGAAGGGAGGAAAACTGTCGCCCAGTTTCACCATGATGGCTTTGGCGGCCTGATAGTTGAGAAAAGCAAAGCAGGGGGCGCTGAGCAAAAAGGCGGCGGGCATGATGATGCGCATCAATTTCAGCATGTTCCTGTAATCGTTCAGAGAAGCGGCCAACTGTTCGGAAGTAAAGTTATGAGAGCGGTAGAATTCTTCGACGTAGCCGAGGCTCTCGTTGAAAGAGGAGAAGATGGTCTCCACGGGATCGATGCCCAGCACTAAAAAGCAAAGGAGGATATTGATGACGAAGGCCAAGCCGGCGCCGATAGAGCCGAAGAACATCAGCCGAAGCGGCGGCAGATGGCGGCGCATGCATTCGCCTAAAATGATGCCCATGACGCCGAAGATGGCGCAGAGAAAGAAAGCCTGAACGGGGCTGATTACGGCGGCGATGATGACGGAGGCCACCAAAAGGGACATGATGCTGTATTTAAGGCCGTGGCGGCAGCCGCACACCACGATGGGCAGGGGCCAGACGAAATTGAGCAGCGTGCCCAGCACGGGAACGTAGACGCCTATGAGAGACATGACCACGGCGACGGCGGCGAGGATGCCGGCCTCCACCATGGCAGAAGTGGTTCGAAACAAAGAGAGCCCTCCTTCGGAAACTTTCATCCTTCTATTTTACACTAAGCGCGGGGAAAAAGCAAAGGGCAGCGCGCAAGGCCCTCGGCGAAGAAAGGGGCGAGAGCTGCGATGAAGCTCTTTTTGAAAATGTGCGGAAAAATTTTTCTCGCGCATTTCGGAAAAGACGGGAGCTGCGAAAAATTTTCTTTTGTCGAAACGTCGACGGTACTCGAGAGCTGATGGGAAAAAATTCTTTTTTCGAAATATCCGCGGTGCCCAGCCGGCGCAGTTAAGAAATATGTTTACAAAATGAGCGGGAAACACTAAAATATAAGTATATATCTTTACAGCCCAAGTCAAAAAAATCATTTGTAAAACGGAAGGACGGTAGTGAAAAATGTTATTCTCCCACAAAAACATCCTTAAAGGCGGCCTCGCTCTCATGACGGCGGCCTTCATCGCCGGCTTGGCCGGCTGCGGCGGCTCCGACAAAAAGGCCGAACAGCCCAAGGCAGAGCTGAAGAAGGTAGGCATCGTGCAATTGGTAGAGCACGAGGCTTTGGATGCGGCCTGCAAAGGTTTCGTGGACGGCTTGGCCAAAAACGGTTACGTCGAGGGCAAGAACGTGACCTTCGATAAGCACAATGCTCAGGCCGATCAGTCCAATCTGCAAAACATCGCCCATCGTTTCGTGAACAACAAAGTCGATCTTATCTGCGCCATCGCCACGCCTGCGGCGCAAACGGTGGCCAACGCCACTAATGAGATCCCCATCGTGGCCACCGCCGTTACCGATTATAAAGCGGCAAAATTGGTGAAAGATGCGGCCAAGCCGGGCACCAACGTGACCGGCACCACCGACATGAATCCTGTAGCGGATCAGTTGGAGCTGCTCACCCAAATCGTGCCCAAAGCAAAGACCGTGGGCACCGTCTATTGCTCCAGCGAAGTGAATTCTCAGCTGCAGGTGGATATTTTGAAGGCCGCCGCCGCTAAGAAAAACATCGCGGTGAAAGAAGCTACCGTCTCCACCGTCAACGACATCCAGCAGGCGGTGCGCAGCCTGATCGGTCAGGTGGACGCTATCTATGTGCCCACGGACAATGTGCTGGCTTCCGCCATGCCCACTCTTTCCATCGTCACCCGGGAAGCAAAATTGCCGGTGATCTGCGGCGAGGGCAACATGGTCAAAGCCGGCGGCTTGGCCAGCCTCGGCATCGACTACTACAAGCTGGGCCTGCAGACCGGCGAGATGGGCGCCGCCATTTTGGCAGGAAAGGCTAAACCGGCCGAGATGCCCATCCAAGCCCAGAAAGAATTCCAGATCATCGTCAACCTGAAAGAAGCCGAGCTCATCGGCGTGAAGATCCCCGAGGCGCTGACCAAGGCGGAGGGCGCTGTGTTGATAAAATAGAGCTCACCGGCGCGAGAGGAAATTTTAACTTATGATCAGTGTGTTGGTGCCTACCGTCGCACAGGGGCTTTTGTGGGCGGTCTTGGCCTTGGGAGTGTACATAACTTTTCGGGTCCTGGATATCGCAGACTTGACCGTGGAGGGGAGCTTCCCTCTGGGAGCGGCGGTGGCCGCCGCTCTCTTGTCTTGCGGTCACGGCCCGCTGCTTTCTTTTGCCGCAGCGGCCATAGCCGGCATGCTGGCGGGAGTGGCTACGGGTTTTCTGCATACCAAGATGAAGATACCGGCCCTTTTGGCGGGCATCCTTACCATGATAGCCCTCTACTCGGTGAACCTGCGGGTGATGGGGAAGGCCAATCTTTCTCTTTTGGGGACTGACACCACCTTCACCATCGTGAGAAAAATGCTGGGCCTGAATATGGCTCAGACCACGCTGATAGTGGGGCTGGCCGTGGTGGCCCTGCTCTGCGCCGTCACCTATTGGTTCTTCGGAACGGAGATAGGCGCCGCCATTCGGGCCACAGGCTTCAATCAGCAAATGATCAGAGCTCAGGGCGTCAATACCGACGTGACCGTCATTTTGGGCCTGCTCATCTCCAATGCGCTGGTGGCTCTTTCGGGGGCCTTGGTCGCGCAAAGCAACGGTTTCGCCGACGTGGGCATGGGCACCGGCACCATCGTTATCGGTTTGGCCAGCGTCATCATCGGCGAGGTGCTCTTCGGCACCCGCTCTTTTTGGAACAGTTTGCTCTCGGTAGTGCTGGGCAGCGTGGTCTATCGGCTGGTCATCGCTTTCGTGCTGTATCTGGGCATGCCTCCCAACGATCTGAAACTTTTCACCTCCATTCTGGTGGCCGTGGCTTTGGCTCTGCCTCTTTTGAAAGAGAAGGCCGGCCTGGGCAAGAGGAGGCGCTGATATGTTAAGGGCGGAAAAGATCTGCAAAACTTTTTTTCCGGGCACCATCAACGAGAAGAGGGCTCTTACGGATCTCTCTCTGCATCTGCTGCCGGGAGATTTCGTTACGGTCATCGGCGGCAACGGGGCCGGTAAATCGACCCTGCTCAATGCGGTGGCCGGGGTGTGGCCGGTGGACAGCGGCAGGATCACCATCGACGGCACAGACATCACCAAAGAGCCGGAGCACAAAAGGGCCCGCTACATCGGCCGCGTCTTTCAGGACCCCATGCTGGGCACGGCGGCCGGCATGATGATCGAAGAAAATTTGGCCATAGCCAGCCGCAGAGGAGAGCAGCCCGGCCTGCGCTGGAGCAGCAGCGAAGCGCAAAGGGAATATTTTCACGGGCTTTTGAAAGAACTGCACCTGGGCCTGGAAGAGAGGATGACGGCGAAGGTGGGCCTTTTGAGCGGCGGTCAGCGCCAGGCTCTCACCCTTTTGATGGCCACCATCAAAAAACCGAAGCTGCTGCTTTTGGACGAACATACGGCGGCCTTGGACCCCAAGACGGCGGACAAGGTGCTGAACCTCACCCGAGAGATCGTGGAAAAAGACAAGCTCACCACTTTGATGGTCACCCACAACATGAGGGACGCTCTGCGCTTGGGCAACCGCTTGATCATGCTCCACAACGGCCGCATCATCATCGACGTGGCGGGAGAAGAAAAGAAGCACTTGGGCATCCCCGATCTTTTGGCCATGTTCGAAAAGGCCAGCGGCGATGTTTTGGACAGCGACCGTCTGCTTTTGGGCTAAAAGCGGCGAAGAAAAAAATTCTTGCATATATTTTGAGCGAAGGCTCTTTTTAAAAAGCAGCGAAGCCGGCGAGGGGGAAGGTGAGCGCCGACATGACAGAACAGCGAGAACAGGACTATAGCGAATTGGTGAAGGCTTTTCATTTGACCTGGGACAGTTTCCCCGGGGCCGCCCGCATCATCGATAGCGGCAATCGCACCATAGCCGTCAATAAATATGCCGCAGCTTTAGGCATGAAGGCAGGCGAGATTTGCGCTCTGCGCCCCTCTCCCGAAAAACATCGGGGCTGTTTGAAAAGAAAAGCTCTGCTCACAAAGTCTGCTCAATTCGACCGCACTTTCACGGGAAAGATCAGAGGCTGGCTGCCGATAGAAGGCTATCCCGACGCAGTGGTGCATTTTTCCATCGCCGTCCCCGAAAAGATAACAGGGGAAGAGAAAGAGCAGCTTTGATAAATAAATAACAATAATTATTGACAAGATGAGCTCCTTCCTATAAGATAGAGGGCGAGGGGGGCACAGGCAGCCCCCGCAAAAAAGAGATCAAGGCAAAGATGCCGTAAGATGAAAGGAGAGCTTACCATGACCAAAAAGAACATTTACGCCGGGACCCAGACCGAGAAAAATTTGGAAGCCGCTTTTGCCGGCGAGTCTCAGGCCAGAAACAAGTACACCTATTTTGCTTCCGTTGCCAAGAAAGAGGGCTATGAGCAGATCTCCGCACTCTTTTTGAAGACGGCCGACAACGAGAAAGAGCACGCCAAACTGTGGGCGAAAGAACTGCAGGTGATCGGCAGCACCAGCGAGAACTTGGCTGCCGCCGCCGACGGCGAGAACTACGAGTGGACCGACATGTACGAAGGCTTTGCCAAGACCGCCGAGGCCGAAGGCTTCCCCGTGCTGGCTCATAAGTTCCGCATGGTGGCCGCCATCGAGAAGCATCACGAAGAGCGCTACAGAGCTCTCTTGAAGAACATCGAGACGGCCGAAGTTTTCGCCAAGAGCGAAGTGAAAGTTTGGGAGTGCCGCAACTGCGGCCACATCGTAGTAGGCACCGCCGCTCCCGAGGTGTGCCCGGTGTGCGCTCATCCTCAGGCCTTCTTCGAGATCAACGCCGCCAACTATTAAGAGCATGAGCCGCCCCGCTTTTCGAGGCGGGGAGCGAAAAATATTTCCTTTGCGAGCTGAAAAGACGAGTGAGAAGCGAGCTGCTCCTCACTCGTTTTCTTTTTGCCGCGCAAGAGAACTATGCGGAAAAAAGAAGCGATAGCAAAATAAAATGCTTTTTGAGCATAAACAGGCGATACATATCAAGTATTTGCAAGAAAGCGACTCAGCATGTATCATGGAAGCGGATGAAGAGAAGGATTTTGCGCGATCTTCATGGATCGACAAAACGGCAGATCTCGCAAAAGTTTTGCGAAAACTTGAAGGCAGAGGGAAGGCAGGAGGCGAAAACATGAAAAAAATATTCGTTTACATTTTGCTGACTGCTTTTGCTCTCGCTCTTGCCGCCTGCGGACAAAAAGAGGCGGCGGCCCGGACCGAGCCGGCGCCGGCAAGGGTCCAAACAGAAGATAACGAAAGAAGAACAGGAGGCAGCAAAATGAGCGAGAAGATAACTCAGACGGCGGGCAGGGATCAATTGGGCAGCTTCGCTCCCGATTTTGCTCATTACAACGACGACGTCCTTTTCGGAGAAAATTGGAACAGCGGCGGCATCGACCTGAAGACCCGCTCCCTCATCACCGTGGTGGCTTTGATGTCCAGCGGCATCACCGATTCTTCTCTGGTGTATCATTTGCAAAACGCCAAAGCTCACGGTGTGACAAAAGAGGAGATGGCGGCTGCCATCACCCATGCCACTTTCTACGTAGGCTGGCCCAAGGGCTGGGCAGTGTTCCGCATGGCCAAAGAGGTGTGGAACGAAGCAACGCCCGCTCAAAGCGATAAAGAAAAATATCAGGAGAGCATCTTCTTCCCCATCGGCGCGCCTAACGATGCTTACGCCGCATATTTCACGGGGCAAAGTTACTTGGCGCCTATCTCCGGCGCACAGTTCCCCATGTTCAACGTGACTTTCGAACCGGGCTGCCGCAACAATTGGCACAGGCACGACGCCAAAAGCGGCGGCGGGCAGGTGCTCATAGCAGTGGGCGGCAGAGGCTGGTATCAAGAGTGGGGCAAGCCGGCGGTGGAACTGACGCCGGGCAGCGTGGTGACCATCCCCGCGGGGGTGAAACATTGGCACGGCGCAGCGGCAGACAGTTGGTTCTCTCACATCGCTTTCGAGATCCCCGGCACAGAATGCGCCAATGTTTGGCTGGAGCCGGTGAGCGCCAAAGAGTATGCGAAGTTGAAATAAAGGGCGGCGCAAAAAACCGTCTTTTTGAAAAAGCGATCAAACAAAGGGCACAGCTTGCGAGCTGTGCCTTTTTGCTCGCAAAAAAGTTATTTTTGGTGAAGGGGGGAGGGTGTAAACGGAAAAATTTTTCTGTGGGGGGGCGAACGTTTTAACCGTGTGCATTTGGAAACGGTTAAAAAGGTGAAGAGCCACCCGGCGAGGCGGCGAGAGGAGCACGCAGGGGCTATTTTCGTTTTGAGGAAGTGTGTGAGAAAAGAAGACTATAAACGGAAAATTTTTTTGGGGGTAAGTAGGGGGAATATTTTTTGAAACTGATACTATGAAAGTGAGATATTTGAAGATGTTTTAAAATTCTTCACTTATTGTCTGTCGACTTATTGTAGACGATATTATAATATGAAAGCACACTACAAAGAAAGGGTTGCAATGATGGATATTGTTAAAGTGTTCGGTATCAACCTTCGTAAGTATCGTAAAAAACTGGGCGTATCTCAAGAAAAATTCGCTGAAATGTGTGGTCTGCATCGCACATATATTAGTGATATAGAACGATTTCAAAGAAGCATAGCACTTGAGAATATTCAAAAAATCGCTGACGCCCTTAAAGTACAAACCTATGAACTTTTCATGGAAGGAGATAAAGAAAATGATCTACACGCTTGAGGACTTTATTCGAGAATATAAAAAAATAAAGGCCATGGGATGGATTAGAACACATCGTCCGGGGCCAACAGGGATAGGAAAGACCCTTGAAGATTTACTTGGAATTGTAGAGAACAACTTGGATCAGCCAGACTTCGGCGATTATGAATTGAAGTCATGTCGCATAGGCTCAAACAGTATGCTGACGATGTTTACTCTTGCACCTTCACCTGATGGGGCAAATACATATTTAAGACTAAAGTATGGTTACCAAAGTGATGTTTATCAAAACAAAGGAAGAGTCCTTCATGCTACACTATCCGCTGATAGATTCTCTACAATCGCTGATACGGGGATAAAGCTAAAAGTAAGTTGTAAAGATGACCGCATCTACATTGAATCTGAAAATGAATTAGAGAGCGTATACTGGACGCAAGCAGCTTTGCAACAATGTTTCGAAAGAAAGTTTAAAAATAAATTTGTGTATGCAAAAGCAATGGCACGTGGAAGGGGTGCAAACGAGGAATTTTTCTTCTCAGAGGCATACGAAATATCCGGCTTCAATTATCAATCTTTTATGCAATTGCTTAAAGCCGGGAAAATTTATATAGACCTCCGTATCGGGCAATACCATAGTGGCATTAATTCCGGGAAAACGCATGATCATGGCACGGGATTTAGAATTAAAGAAATCGACCAACCATTGCTGTTTTCGAACAGCAACAGAATAGTTTGACAGTAAGCGGGGATATTCCCCGCTTTACTTTTTTCTAAGTACGACAATATGTTCATTAACCATAGTTGAGGCAGTTTTTCCGGTTTCATTTGTCGGTGAATTTTTAGAAGGCATTACCTTGTTGGAAATGTTACGATCAATAGTGTAAATATGTTCCAAACCATAATCGAGGGACATTTCAGCTAAAATTTTATCAGTCATTAAAACTTCGTTTTTTACGGTTCTATTCCCGACAACCCAAAATTGATACCCGCCAGAACGAGTTTTTTGCGAAACCTGTTCTAAAGCTAAATTTAGATCGTTATAAAAACTATAAACATCTCCAGCGCGTTCAATATCAATATCTTTTATTATCTCTAGAGATTTTCTTAAGGTGACGCTTTTAAGAGTAAAATCAAATCCATTTCGATATTTTTTCCCTCCCATTAGGCCTTTATCAATAGACATAATATCCTTTTCGTTGAGAGCAAATAGATTAAGCCATTGTAAAGAAAGACGACTATACTCGCCATATGCAACAGTCGTTCTGCTGTCCCCATAAGGAGGCGAAGTGATTATTAGGTCATAACAATCGTTTTTGATCCCACTTAACATAGTAGCATTATTGTCATATATACTTACGTTAGATTTTGCACCTACTTCCTCATATGCTTCAACAAACGCATTCATCTTTTCAATGTTGCGATTTAGAATCTGCCTGAATTCTTGCCGAACATTCGGAGAGAATGCAGCAACTTTTGGCGCTGGCATACGGAACATCTTAAATTCGCCATTGCGCCGATTGGAAACAAGTCTAATTGTTTCACTAAAGGCAACCAATGCAAAATCCTGTACAGCTTTATCATCAATCATAAGTATTTCGTCTTTTATTATCTTGAGCAAGAGGATTACCCTTGGTTTAAACCAATAACCAAGATTTTTAAAATTAGGGATTTCTATCGTAAGAGCATTTTTGCTACAATAGTCAGATAAGTAGTGACAAGCTTCAGAACCCCAACCGTTTTTTGCTGTTAGATCCAGTCCGTAGCTTTCTTTTAAAACGTCATCTGCTGAATCAATTAGCAAAGAAAGAGGTTCATATCTCTTTTCAATGCTTTCCAGCAAATTGTTGCATAAGCTCTGCAACCTGGTAATATCAATTGGGGTTGTTTTTACTTTTGCTATGAAGCGTGCCAAAGGGTTTATATCATTTCCTGCGATATTGTTTATACCGGCTAACATCCCCTCTACAAGTACTGTTCCTGACCCGGAGAAAGGGTCAAACAAGGAATTAATCGGCATAATTTCCTTTACTATTCGAATTATATTTCGACTAATAGGGCATACCATCATTGCCGGATAATTGTGAAGACCATGCGTATATTCGCGGGTATCGTCTTTAGAAAAATCCCAAAAGTTATTTGGGAGAGCCTTTAGAGATGATATGAGTTGCTGGTCATGGTGTGTAAATTTATCGGTTGATGATTCATTATTTTTAGAATCAAGCATTTTAGTCCCCTTTGAAATCGGTTTTATTCCATCATGTGTTTTAATTTCGACTGTGCATATTGTGTCATTATGCCAGCCACCATGTGGAACTATTAGAATTCTGGTTATTTCAAAACCATATTTATAACCGATTCCTCCGCTATTCCAGCCAAAGGTTATTACTTTACCACCTTTTTTAACTATTCGCGATATTTCTCTTTTGTGATTTCCCCAAAATGAAGCTTTAGTAGTATCCCAAGTTACATTGTATCCTACGTCATTGTAACACTCGCTTACCTGTCTTGGAGAATATGGGGGATCATACAATACACCGTCGACGGATTCGTCTTCAAACAATTTCAAAAATTCCAGCGCATCGAGATGATAATCGGTGTCAAAATTCGGGTTCAGATCATTTGTTATTGTTGCAAACTTATTTTTGTTTGCAAAGGGATCGACCCATTTTCCATTTGTAAATTCTTCGAGTATTAAATCGTTTATTGGTTTAATATCGAAAGTGTTTTTATTGGGCATAGCCCATACACGTTCAATTAGAATGTTTGTATTTACCTTACTTTTAACCGTTTCCACCTTTATTCGAGCATCACTTGGTTTTATTGCGTTCTCCGGAATTGTCCAAGCGTTACCGACCTTCTGTGCGCCTTCAATTCTCCCTTTTTTGCACAGAACTTGAACCCTTCTGGCGGACATTTTCCAATTTTCCGCAATTTCTCTCACGCTCAAATAATTCATAATCACACCTCAATTCTTCTGCCATTATATTCCGAATCGCGAACAAATGCAAGGATTATTCGAGGAAAGTGTTAAAATTATTTGTCCCAGACACATTGTAAGTTTTACCTTTCTGCATTTGCATTCTGTAAACAGATCAATTAAAAAAGGGTATAGGGGATTTTTAGATTTTAAATAATCAAAATAAAACTAGCACTCTCGAATATCATCATGACCTATAATAAATTTACCTGAACAACCAACACCTAAGGAAAGGGCCCATCATGAATCCCATCCTCCTCGTCGGTGAGGACAATTGCGTGCTGGTCGGCACTGGCCTCCTTCCTTTCTGCTGTGTTTTATCCATGCGGGCGTGTTGCCTTAGCGCCCGCCGTTTTCATCTTCCCTTCACTTCATTCATATCTTGAAAGGAGCATCCCTCATGAAAACTATCACCGTCGCCATCGAAGAGACCGTAGTTCAAGAGTTCAAAGTGACCGTGGACTGCGACGAAGAAGAAGAAGCCGTAAAGAAGGCCATCGACACCGCCATAGCAAAATACAAAAATTGCGAATTCGTGCTGGAGCCCGGGGAACTGACCTGCAAACGGATCGCCGCCGTTAGCCCTCGCCTCACCCCGTGGGAAGAATTTTGAGCTTTCGCCCCCCTCGCCGGGGGCTTTTTTTAGTGTGGAGTGTGGAGTGTGCCGGGCTCCCTCAGCTCAGCCAATTAAATCAGCTGAATGTTCAAGAGGCCGGGCTTCCCCAGCTCGATCATATAAATCAGCAGAGCGTGCAAGGGGAAGGAGGAGTGTGGAGTTAAGGAGTTGGGAGAACGGCGTAAAATTTTGCCAACGATTACTTGACACCCTTCAAGAAATTTTAAAGCGTTGACTTTATCTTTCGACCTTGTTACAATAAAGGTGTTTTGAGCCGCCGCCGATCTCGCAAGAGGAGCGGCGGCACCGCAAGGGTTTCTCCCCGTTGTTTGCGGACAAACGAATAGAGCAGCGATCCGGCCGCTCACCGACAGGCGGGATAGAAAACAGTCGGACCGAAG
>CANQBR010000015.1 GCA_947589605.1 uncultured Phascolarctobacterium sp.
GCCCCTCGCAGGGCTCGATGGTGCAGGTGCTGTATAAAAGCCGGCCGTCTTTTTTAACATAGCGAGCGGCTGTTTCTAAGAGAGCCGCTTGCAGAGGCGGAAAAATTTTCAGATCGTTCAAAGAACGGCGCCAACGCAATTCCGCTCTCTGTCTCAAAACACCGAGGCCGCTGCAGGGAGCATCCACCAGCACGCCGTCGAAAGCGCCCAACCACTCTTTTCGCAAGGTACGGCCGTCGTCCAAAAGTTGCGTGGTTATATCGGTCAGGCCCAGCCAGCGGGCGTTGGCCTCGATGAGCTGCAATTTTTTTGGATAGATATCGCAGGAAACGACGCTGCCCTGCCCGCCCATCAGTTGAGCCAGATGAGTGCTCTTGCCGCCGGGGGCGGCGCACAAGTCCAGTATTTTTTCTCCCGGCCGAGGAGCGAGGACGGGGGCCACCGCTTGGGCTTCTTCCCCTTGGATGTAAAAGAGGCCGGGGGCCGCCTGCCGCAGGGCTTCGATGCCGCAAAAAGAAGTGCAGACCAACCCCTGAGTGCTCCACGCAGAAGGTCGGGTCTCGATGCCTGCCTGCCGCAATTTCTCCGCCAAGGCCGCGCGCGAGATCTTCAGCTCGTTGACCCTAAGAACGAGGGGATCCGTCGAGTTATCGAAGCGCAATAATTTTTCCGTCGCTTCCCGCCCGTACTGCCCCAGCCATCGCTTCGTCAAAAAACGGGGGTGGCTGTACTTTAAAGAAAGATGAGTAGGCAGATCTTCTTCGGGCGAAGGAAAGGCATAGACAGCGTCCTCTTTTTGCCGCAAAAAATTTCGCAAAACACCGTTCACGAATTTCACGGCGCCTTCCCCCGCCGTTTTTCTTGCTGCCTCTGCTGCTTCATAGACTGCTGCCCGCTCGGGGACTTTGTCTAAATATAAAATTTGATAAAAAGCAACGCGCAAAATGCCAAGGATCGAAGTATCTATCTCTAACAGAACCCTCTTCGCCGCTTTTTTCAAATACCAATCGATGGTCCCTGCGGCCTTCACCGTGCCGTAGACCAATTGGGTGAGGAAGCGGCGCTCTTGGGCAGAGAGCCGCTCTTTTTTCAAATAGTTGGACAAAACGATATTCGTGTAGGCCCCATGATCGAGGATCTGCTGGACGAGCCGGGCCGCCGCCCTTCTGGTGTTAACTTTGGGCTGTGTTGCCGCCACTGGTGGGTCCCTCCAAAAATGTGAGGATCGCCGCCTCTAATTTTTCTGCGTCGACTCTCGTATTGAAACAGGGTCCGAAGGGCCGCTCGTTGAGCACCCCCAAGACCGGCAGAGGAAAAACATCTTGGATGCCGCTGGTGAGGTCTCGCTCGCAGGCCACCGCCACGATGGCTTTGGGCCTGGCTTCTTTCACCATTTGCCGGGCCAAGGTGCCGCCGGTGGCCACGGCGAAATGACAACCGTATTTATGAGCCAGCCCCAGCATCAGGCCCACGCAGCAGCCTCCGCATTGGCGGCAGTTCTCTACGTTGCGGGTGATCTTGTGGACGCAGGTGTCTTTTTGCAAACAGTGAGGCGTGAGCAGCATGATCCTGTTGCCCGGCACCTTGATGTGATGGCGCAGCACTAAGGCGTTGCTCACTTCGATGAAACTCTGCTCTATTTTTTCCCGCGCTATGTTCAAAAGCCGCCCCAGCCCGACGGCAAAGGGAAAGAGGATGTTGACTGCCTTCCAAGCCCACACGTAAAAATAACGAGGGACGGAGAGGCCCACCAGAGCGGCCACGATGCCGCCCACTCCCCCTAAAAAGGCCAGCAGCACAGCCAAGCCCGCCGCTCCTATCAAAGCGGGCAGCTTCGTGTGCAACTGAGCCAAACCCGGCACGGCGATGCGCCAAGCTCCGTAAAAAAGCAGGGCCGCCACCAAGGCGCTGCCGCCGCTCAAAGCTATAAAGATCCGTTTTTTCGGTTTGAATACTTCCGCCGCTGTGCTCATAGGCTGTGTCCGCACCTCTTACAGCAGTTGCTGCCCTACTTCTAAGCTGTGGCCGTTGAGAAAGACCGCCGCAGGCATGGGCTTCTTCCCTTCCGGCTGCACTAAGGTCAAAGCCAAAGCTACACCGTCGCCGCAGGCCACCTGAAATTCTTTTTTCCCCACAGCCGTGATCGTACCGCAGAGAGCTTCTGTTTTTTCGGCTATGCGACCCGCAAAAACTTTCAGCTTTTTCCCGCTGGGCAAGATCGTATAAGCCCCGGGCTCCGGGTCGAAGGCTCTGATCAGATCGCGAAGCTCTGCGGCTTTTTTGCTCCAATCCAATTTTTCCATCTCTCGAGTCAAAAGGCCGGCGTAAGTGGCGGCGGCGTGTTCTTGAGGCCGCGGCACCGCAGTGCCCCGCACCAGAGCCTCCAAGGTGGGGATGAGCAAGCGTGCTCCCGCTGCTTGAAGAGCGGCGCTCAATTCTCCTCCGCTCATTTTTTCGTCTATGGGCACCGTTTCCTGCGCCAAAATATCGCCGGTGTCCATGCCCTTATCCATCTTCATGATGGTGACGCCGCTCTCTTTTTCGCCTTTCATGATGGCATATTGGATGGGGGCCGCACCTCGATATTTAGGCAGAAGCGATGCATGGACATTGACGCAGCCTAAAGGAGGGATGTCTAAGATCTCTTGACTGAGTATCTGGCCGAAGGCTGTCACTACGATGAGGTCGGGGTGCAAGCTGCGCAATAATTCCACGCTGCTCGCTTCTTTTATCTTCACAGGCTGATAGACCGGCAGGCCTTTTGCCAAAGCGTAGGCCTTCACCGGCGTAGGGGTCAGCTTGCGGCCCCGGCCCTGGGGCCGGTCCGGCTGACTGAAAACGGCGACTACTTCACCCTCTTGCCAAGCGCATAAGGCCGCAAGGCTGTCTGTCGCAAAGGCGGGCGTCCCCATAAAAACGATGCGTATCATTGTTTTTTCTCCTGAGCCAGCTCGGCCAAAGGATCTTTTTTGGGCTTGGGCATAATGCTTTGAGCCTTGTCGATGAAGAGCACGCCGTCCAAATGATCCAGCTCGTGCTGCAGGGCGATGGCTAAAAGGCCCCGGGCGCTCACCGCGAGACGGCGGCCCTTGGTGTCGGTGAATTCGCAGTCCACCGTCTCCGCTCTCTCCACTTCTCCTTCGTAATCGGGGACGGAGAGGCAGCCTTCGCAGCTCATCACGCTGCCTTCTTTTTTTACGATCTCGGGGTTGATCAATTCCCACAGGCCGTCGCCTACGTCGATCACCACCAGCCGCTTCAAGATCCCTATTTGGGGAGCGGCCAGCCCCACTCCTTCCGCCGCATACATGGTCTCTGCCATATCTTTCAAAAGGCGCACAGTTTTTTTATCGATGCGCTGCACTTCTTCCGACCTTTTTTTCAAAAGCGGATCGCCTGCAGTCAAGATCTTCAATTTAGCCACGAACTTCCTCCTCACAGCGGCTCAGCCGCTTTATCCGTATCTTTTATTATAACATTCTTCGCTTGAAGCAGTAAAGCGTCAGATGACGGAGACCGGGTCTACGTCGAAATATAAATTGCGCTGACCGAAAAAAGCGCTGTTCATGATGGCGTCCTTCACGGGCCCGAGTTTTTCTCCTTTAAGCAAAATATTGTAGCGATAAAAATCGCGCACTTTGCTCACCAGCGCCGGGAAGGGACCGGCGATCTCGGGCAAATCTTGCAATGAGCCTTCTAAATGCAATTTTTGTAAATATAAGATCAATTTGCCGGCTGTGGCCAAAGCAAAAGCTTCGTCCCGATCGGAAACGGTGATCTTCAGCAGCCGCGCGAAAGGAGGATAAAGATAGCGCCGTCTCCTCTCCAATTCTTCTTCGGCAAAGGCGGCATAATCTTGTGCAGCCGCCAAGTGCAGCAAATTATTTTCCGGGTCGTAGCTTTGCAGCACCACTCTGCCCTGCTCTTTGCCGCGGCCTGCTCGCCCCGCCGCTTGGGTGAGGAGAGAAAAAGTTCGCTCTCCCGCTCTGAAATCGGGCAGGTGCAGAGAACTGTCGGCGCTGAGCACTCCCACCAAAGTGACGTTGGCGATATCGTGGCCCTTGGCCACCATTTGCGTGCCTACGAGAGTGTTGTAGTCGCCATTGGCGAATTTTTGCAGCAATTCGCGGTGAGCGAACTTCGCCGCCGTAGAATCTTGATCCATCCGCAGCACCTTCACGCCGGGCAATCTTTGCAATTCTTCTTCGGCTTTTTGCGTGCCGGTGCCGAAAAATTTGATGCGGCGGCTGTGACAGGCGGGGCACTCGTCGGGGATGGGGGCTGTGGCGCCGCAGTAATGGCAGCGCATCACTTGCCCCGCGCTGTGATAGACCATGGCCACGGCGCAGTGAGGACAAAGTATGGCTTGACCGCAGTCGCGGCAAAGGACGAAGGTGGAGTGGCCCCGGCGGTTGAGCAAAAGGATGGCCTGCTTACCCGCGGCGGCGGTCGCTTCCAGTTCTTGCCGCAGCAGGCGGCTCAGCACGCCGAAATTTTTTGCTTCTAATTCTTTTCGCATATCGACGAGCTTCACTTGGGGCAAATTTCCCCCCGTAGGCCGCGTCGTCAATCGCAATAAGTGTGTGCGACCACATAGCGCTCCGTAATAAGTGGAAAGATCGGGAGTGGCGCTGCCCAACAAAAGAGGCGCCCCCGTCAAACGGCAACGGACGGCCGCTACCTGCCGAGCGTTGTAGCAGGGCCTTTCTTCCTGTTTATAACTGCTGTCGTGCTCTTCGTCGATGATGACTAGGCCCAAGCGAAGAAAGGGAGCGAAGACGGCGCTGCGCACTCCCACCAAAATGCGAGCCTGACCGCTGCGCAACCGATACCACACATCGCCTCTCTCGCTTTGAGAAAGTTTGCTGTGGGCCACCGCCACCTGCTCGCCGAAGCGGGCTTTGAAGCGCTGCACCAATTGGGCGGTGAGAGCGATCTCCGGCACCAGCACCAGCACCTGTTTCCCTTCTTGCAGAGCCTGAGCCGCACAGTGGAGATAAACTTCCGTCTTGCCGCTGCCGGTGATCCCCTGCAACAAAAAGACTTCGCCGTTATTTTTGCTCACGGCCTCGCTCACCGCCGCCACGGCCTGCTGCTGTTCTGCCGTGAGCTGCAATTTTGCGCTCTCGGCATCATTGCCGGCGTAGCTGTCCCGCAGCTGCCGCACTTTAACTTCCGCGAGCCAGCCTTTTTCGACCAACTGTTTCACCAAAGCTCGCGATATTTTTATCTCGGCCAATTCAAAGATCGTGAAAGCTTTTTCGGGTGCAGCGGCAAAAAAACCGAGCGCTGCTTTTTTAGCCGGACTGCGGGCCAAAAGTTCTGCCGCTTCTTCAAGCGCTTCACCTCCTCGAGGGGTGATGCGATAGGCCAAAAGAAATTTTTCTTTGAAGCGTTCTTCGTAACCCGAGAGCACCGTGCGCCCGCTCTCGTCTTTCAAAACTTTGCGGCGGATGCTGCTCTTGCCCGGCACGAAGAGGCGCAGAGCTTCGGCCAAACTGCACATATAATAGCGGGCCAGCCAGCGGGCCGTGGCCAGCATCTCTTCGTCGAACCAAGGCTCATCGCCCAGGGCCGCCGTCACTTCTTTCACATTCTCTGCGCCGTCGACTTCTTCTTCCGTTAAACGACGGATCACAAAGCCTTCCGCCGTTTGGCCGGCGAAGGGCACCACCACCCGCCAGCCTTTGTCCAAAAAGTTCAAGCGAGGCGGCACGCCGTAAGTGAAAAGTTTAAGAATATTTTTTACCGGCAGATTCACTGCCACCTGGATCTTCAGCATCTTCTTCTCTCCGTGTTCGGGAAAAGATAGAGAAAGCGCAAAGCAGCGAACTCTCCCTCTTTATGCTTATTTCGCTCTGCTCCTCTCAAATCCTTTTGCTTGCATATGCAAAAAAGGAAAAGGCCCCTGCCTCTCCGGGACAGGAGCCTTCGTCGATAGAAAACGATTTAAATTTTTTTGCGAGGACGCGACGATCTTTTCTTAAGCGTCTTCGCCGGGCACGCTCATCACGGCGCCGGTGGCCGCCGACTTCACCAAAGCGGCGTAGCGGGCCAAGTAACCGCTCTTCACCTTAGGCGGCGGGCACACCCATTTGGCCCGGCGCTCGGCCAACTCTTCGTCGCTGAGGCGAACGTTCAAGGTGCGGTTGGGGATGTCGATATCGATGATGTCGCCGTTTTGCAGCAAAGCGATGTTGCCGCCCTCTCTGGCTTCGGGAGAGATGTGTCCGATGCAGGCGCCTCTGGTGGCACCGGAGAAGCGGCCGTCGGTGAGGAGAGCCACGTCTTTATCGTGGCCCATGCCGGCCAGCACAGAGGTGGGGTTGAGCATCTCTCTCATGCCGGGACCGCCCTTGGGCCCTTCGTAGCGAATGACCACCACGTCGCCGGCTGTCACTTCCTGAGCGCAGATGGCCTTGATGGCCTCGTCTTCGGAGTCGTAAACTTTAGCCGGGCCGCTGAACACTTTCATGGAAGGATCTACGGCGCTCTCTTTCACTACGCTGCACTCGGGAGCGATGTTGCCCTTCAATACGGCGATGCCGCCGGTCTTGTTGTAGGGGTTCTCCACGCTGTGGATGACATCGGGCCGCAGGATCTGAGCCTTCTTGATGAGCTGGCCCACGGTCTTGCCGCTGACGGTGAGACAGGACTTACGGATCAATTTCAATTTGTCCAGCTCGTTCATCACCGCGGGGATGCCGCCTGCTTCGTACAAATCGATGATGTGGTGGCTGCCGCCGGGGCTGAGTTTGGTGAGATAGGGAGTTTTGCGGGAGATCTTGTCGAAAAGTTCCAAAGGCAATTCGATGCCCGCCTCATGAGCGATGGCCGGCAGATGCAGAGCGGTGTTGGAAGAGCCGCCGATGGCCATGTCTACGGTGATGGCGTTCATAAAAGCTTTTTTGGTCATGATATCTCGCGGGCAGATGTTTTCTTCCACCAGCCGCATCACGGCCATGCCGGCATGTTTGGCCAAGGCGATGCGCTTGCCGTTATAAGCGGCGGGGATGGTGCCGTTGCCCGGCAGGCCCAGGCCCAGCACCTCGGTGAGACAGTTCATGGTGTTGGCGGTGAAAAGGCCGGAGCAGGAGCCGCAGCCCGGGCAGGCGCTGTGCTCTATCTCGGACAATTCTTTTTTGTCGATCTGGCCGGACTCGAAACGGCCGGCGGCTTCGAAAACGGTGGAGACGGAGATATCTTTGCCGTGGAGCCGGCCGGGGAGCATGGGCCCGCCGGAGACTACCACCGTGGGGATGTTGAGGCGGGCTGCTGCCATCAGCATGCCGGGCACGATCTTATCGCAGTTGGGGATGAGCACCAAACCGTCGAAGGCGTGGCCGTTGGCTACGGCCTCGATGGAATCGGCGATGAGCTCGCGGCTGGCCAAGGGATATTTCATGCCGTCGTGGCCCATGGCGATGCCGTCGCAGATGCCGATGGCCGGGAACTCGATGGGGGTGCCTCCCGCTTCCAGCACGCCGTACTTGGCGGCCTTGGCGATCTGATCCAGGTGCATGTGCCCGGGGATGATCTCGTTAGCGGCACAGCAGATGCCGATCAAAGGTCTCTTCAATTCTTCTTCCGTATAACCCAAGGCGTAGAACAAAGAGCGATGGGCTGCTCTGGTGGAGCCTTTTTTAACTTCCGTGCTGCGCATGTGCATGACCTCGCTTTTTATAAAATTTCTTTTGACCTGATCAAACGCCGCAAAGGGCGCGATATACGTTCATTATACAAAGGAGCCCCGTAAAAGTAAAGAGCGGAGCCAAAGGCCTAAGCCTTCTTCCCCCACACTTTGGCCAAGAGGGGGCCGCACAAACTGAGGGCGGCGGCCGCCAAGAAGAAGAGGCAGAGAGGCCGGGTGAAGAAAATGGCGAAGCTGCCGTCGCTCATGATGAGGGAGCCGACGAAGTTCTGCTCCACCATGCCGCCTAAAATGATGCCGATGATGACGGCGGACATGCTGAAGCCCAATTTGTTCAGCACATAGCCCAAGCAGCCGCTGGCCACCATCAGGTAGACATCGTTGAGAGAATTATTGTAAGAATAGGTGCCTACGAAGGTCATCATGGTGATGATGGGCAGCAAGAAGTGGATGGGCACTTTCACCACTTTGATGAAGAGCTTGATGAGGGAAAAGCCCAAAACGCCCATGATGATATTGGCCAAGAGCAGGCCGATGAAGATGGCGTAAACATCAGGCGCCTTCTCTACGAAGAGGAGCGGCCCGGGCCGCAGTCCCTGCACCATGAGGGCCCCCATCATGATGGCGGTGGCCCCGTCCCCGGGGATGCCCAAGGTGAGCACCGGGATGAAGGCGCCGCCGCTCACCGCATTGTTGCCGCTCTCGGAAGCGACGATGCCTTCCGGCTCGCCGTTGCCGAAATTATCTCTATGTTTGCTCCAGCGTTTGGCCTGATCGTAGCTGACGAAGGAAGCTATGTCGCCGCCGGTGCCGGGCACGCAGCCGATGAAAGTGCCGATGCAGCTGGAGCGCAGCAAAGTGACGAAGACCCGCTTCATGTCGCTCCAAGAGGGGATGACCCGGTCGATGGCCAGCTCTCCCCCGCTGACTTTATGATGATAATAGTCTTCGATGCTGCCCAACACCTGAGCGAAGGCGAAGACGCCGATGAGGACGGGGATGAAAGAGACGCCTCCCAATAAATAGGTAGTGTCTAAAGTGAAGCGGACGGCGCCGCTCATGGCGTCGATGCCCACCGTGGCCAAAAAGAGACCGATCAAGCCCCCCATCAAGCCTTTGATGACGCTGCCCGAGGAAACGCTGGTGATGATGCTGAGGCCGAAGATGGCCAGTGCGAAATATTCGGGTTTGGAAAATTGCAAGGCGACTTTCGCCAATTGGGGAGCCAAAATGATCAGGCAAACGGTGCTGAAGATGCCGCCGAAGGTGCTGGCCATGGTGGAAAGGCCCAAGGCCCGGCCCGGCTGCTTCAAAGCGGTGGCCATGGGGTAACCGTCCAAGGTGGTGGCCACGCTGGCGGGAGTGCCCGGGGTCTTCAGCAAAATGGCGCTGATGCTGCCGCCGTAGATGGCGCCGCAATAAATGCCCAAGAGCATCAAAATGCCGCCGACACCTTTAAAACTGAAAGTCAAAGGGAAAAGCAGAGCCAGTCCCATGTTGACGCTGAGGCCCGGCATGCAGCCGAAGGCGATGCCCACCGCCACGCCGAAGACGAGGCCCAAAAGATTCAGGGGGTCCGCTATCATTTCCAAAGCCAAAAGGATATCTGCCACGGCTCTCCCCTCCTATTCCAAAAAGACGGATCCGGGCAGCTGAGTGTGCAGCAAGAGCCCGAAGACCAAATAGATGAAGAGCAAGGCGGCGCAGGCGGTGATGAAGAGCCCCTTCTTCTTGTGATAATCCATCAGCCGCATCACGGCGATGATCAAAAAGAAGGCGGCGACGTAAAAACCTAAGAGGGAGATCAAAAGGCAAAAGACGGCGGCCAAGCCCATCATGACATAAACTCTTTTATTGGCGGCCGCGATCAAACGTACTTTTGTTTTTTCCAAAGTCTCCCGCTCTGTCCAAGTAGTGACCGCCAGAACCAGGGCGGCCAGCAGCAGGCAGAGGCCCAAAGCGAAGGGCCAGAAGCCGGGGCCCGGGCCGTTTTCGGTAAAGTCCATGGGGAAAGAGGCCGCCGCTGCCATGATGCAGGCGCCGATCGCTCCTCCTATGATACTGACTATATAGTTGCACAGGGCCATACTGAGCATGGGACCCTCCTTATTTTACTACCTTGTTGCCCCGAAGCAGCAGCCACAGCGGCCCTGCCAAAAAGACGGAAGTGTAGAAGCCGCTGGAGAACCCCACCAGCATGGCAAAAGAGAAATTGCGGATGGTCTCGCCGCCGAAGAGGAAGATGGAGACGATGGCAAAAAGCGACGTGCCCACGGTGTAGCAGCTGCGGGCCATGGTCTGCCAAATGGAGTTGTCGATCATCTCTCCCAAACTTTCGCTGCGCCGCCGCACTTTCAAATTCTCGCGGATACGGTCGAAGATGACGATGGTGCCGTTGATGGAATAACCTACCACCGTCAGAAGAGCGGCCACGAAGGACGAATCCATCTCCAACTGCAGAAGAGAGAAATAGCTGAGAGTGACGGAAACATCGATGATGAGGGCGATGATGGCAGCGATGGCGAATTTGAATTGGAAGCGGAAGGTGATGTAGGCTATCATCAGAAGCCAGCTGAGCACAATGGCCAGCACTGCCTGCTGGATCAATTCGCCGCCGATGGTGGCGCCTACCTGCTCAACTCTTTTGATCTCAAAAGAGCCCAGCTGAGCCTGCATATCTTCCATCACCAGCCGGCGGGCCTCATCGGCGATCACCGGGGTGCGGATCAAAACATCTTTCGACTGTTCTGCCGAGCCGTCGCCGGTCTCCAATTGGATGACGGCGTTGCCCAGATCGTGCTCTTTCAAAACATCTCTGACTTCGGCCACTGCCACCGGTCTTTGGAAGGAAAGATCCATGATGCTGCCGCCGGTGAAGTCGATGCCCAAGTTGAAACCTCTCAGCAGCATGGAGCCGAAGCCGACGATCAAGAAGGTGATGGTGATGGCGAAGAAAATTTTATAATGCTTGGTGATGGAGAACATCAGCGGGCCACCTCCTCTTTAGCCGGGGGCATCATGCCCGTGCCGTACCAGCGGGGGCTCTTGGCGATGCCGCTGAACACCAAAAAGTGCAGCAAAAATCTGGTGACGGTAATGGCCGAGAACATGCTGAGGACGGTGCCCAAGGCCAAGGTCACGGCAAAACCTTTGATGGGGCCGGTGCCCAAGTAAAAGAGCACGGCAGCGGCCATGATGGTGGTGAGGTTGGAGTCGAAGATGGTGACGAAGGCGCGGCCGAAGCCTGCGTCCATAGCGCTGCGCAAAGTGCGCCCCCGTTTGATCTCTTCCTTAAAACGTTCGAAGATCAGCACGTTGGCATCCACTGCCATGCCGATGGAGAGGATGATGCCGGCTATGCCCGGCAACGTTAAAGTGGCATTGAGGTAGCGCATCACCAACAGCAGCAAGATGACATAGAGCAAGAGGGCGATGTCCGCCACCAAGCCCGACAACCTGTAGAAAAGGAGCATAAAGAGGAAGACGCCGGCGATGCCGATGGTGAAGGCTTTCACCGATTTGGTTTTGGAATCTTGGCCCAAGGTGGGGCCCACGGTGCGGTTCTCCAACATCTCCAGCTTCACGGGCAGAGAGCCGCTGCGCAATAAGATGGCCAACTGCTCCGCTTCTTCCATGGTGCGGGAGCCGGTGATCTGCGCCCGGCCGCCGGTGATGGCTTCCTGCACTACGGGGGCGGTGAGCACTTCGCCGTCCAATTCGATGGCGATCTGGCGGCCCACGTTGCGGGCTGTGAGCTCGGCGAATTTTCTGCCGCCCTCATCGTTGAACTCCAAAGAGACCACTGCCACATTGCCCTGAGAGATCTGGCCCCGGGCATCTTTTAAGTCGCGGCCGGAGAGGACCACGTTGCCCCTGTCGTCTTTGAACTGCAAAAGAGCCGTCTTGCCCAACATGGCGATGGCTTTTTCGGGATCTTTCACCCCGGGCAGCTCCACGATGATCCTGTCTTTGCCTTGTCTTTGCACTACCGGCTCGGTGAGCCCCAGTTCGTTGACCCGGCGCTCGATGATCTTCACCGCTCTGTTCACCGCATCATCGTCCACTTTCAGCTCCGGCGTATCTACTGCCTGCAGCACCACATGGGTGCCGCCCTGCAGGTCCAGACCCTGTTTGATGGAATTGGCCAAAGGAGAGATGTAGACAAAAAAGCCTCCCACTATGGCCAAGGCGATGATGAAGAATTTGCCGAATTCGCTCCACCTCAAAATTTATTCCTCCCTTGCTCTTTTGAGCATGTCGTTTCGTTTTTTAGCTATCGTCGCAGGCTCTGCCTTTCACATAGAGACCTTTTTCCGTCAACACTCCGTCCATCGTCACATCGTGCTCGGCCAAAGGCAGGCTCTCTTCCAAAAAGGCGCTGTGGCAAAGGCCCAATTTATATGCGCCCTCTGCTTGAGCCAAAAAGCGATCGTAATAGCCCGCTCCTCGGCCCAATCTTCCTCCTTGGGGAGTGAAGGCCAGCCCCGGCACCACGATGAGGTCCAAAGCGGCCGGCGGGCAAAAATCTCGGGGCGAAGGCACGCAGCGTATACCGTAGCGGTCCTTGCCCAACTCTTTCAGAGAAGAGAGCCGGGCCGCTCTCATTTGCCCTTTGCTCTCGATCGCCGGCACGTAAACTTCTTTGCCCGCCGCCAAAGCGGCAGCCAAAAAAGCATCGATCGTCATTTCAGAGTCAAAAGCTAAATAGCCCATGATGCGCTTTCCTGCCAGGTAGGCGTCACAGGCTAATAAACGGGCCGCGACAGCGGCGGCAGCAGTCAAAAGCTCGGGCTCCATGGCCCGCTGCCTTTCGAGCAAGTGCCGGCGCCGTAAGGCCTTTTCCGCAGCAAGATCGTACATGCCGCTCGTTCAATCAGCAGGCTGCAGACCGCTGACGGCGGAGCGGCTGAAAGTCATCTCGACTCCTTCGGCCACTTCCAGCACCACTTTTTTCTCGCTGATGGCGCTGATCCTGCCGTAGACGCCGCCGATGGTGATCACCTTATCCCCCACCCGCAAACTGTTCAGCATGTCGTTGCGGCGCTGCTGCTCTTTTTTCTGAGGCCGATAGAGCATGAAGTAGAAAATGCCGCCCATAAGGACGAAGGGCCACAGCGTGTTGATGAGATTCATAGGGTTACCGTCCATTGAAAGCACCTCCGAAGAAGAAAACAAAAACATTACCGCAGCGGCGCAAAGAGCGCCCGCCGCAGAGCAGAGCCCAAATGTTCATTCTTTTTTCATTCGCTGTATAAAGAAGAAAATCCTTTTATCTGCCGTAATTTTCCCAAAATCTTCGCCGATACTCGGCAAATTTATCTTCGGCGATGGCCTGCCTGATCTCGGCGGCCAAAGTGAGCAGAAAATGAAGATTGTGGATGGTCAAAAGCCTGAGAGCCAGCGTTTCTTCCGCTTTGAAAAGATGGCGGATGTAAGCTCGGGAATAATTGCGGCAGGTGTAGCACGAGCAGCCTTCTTCCACCGGCAAAAAATCTTCGGCGTAGGCAGCGTTGCGCACCACCAAGCGGCCCTGCCTCGTCATGGCGGTGCCGTTTCTCGCCACTCGGGTGGGAAAGACGCAGTCCATCATGTCTACGCCTAAATTCACCGCCTCCACGATGTGATCGGCGGTGCCCACTCCCATCAGGTAGCGGGGCTTGTCTTTAGGCAGCACTTCGGTAGTGAGAGCGAGAGTCTCATACATCTGTTCCTTGCTCTCCCCCACAGACAGGCCGCCGATGCCGAAGCCGGGAAAGTCCAACGCTGCCGTCTCCCGGGCGCTGAAGCGGCGCAGATCGGGATACAGGCCTCCCTGCACGATGCCGAAGAGGCCCTGATCATGACGGCTGTGGCTTTTCAAACAGCGCTCTGCCCAGCGCAGGGTGCGCTCTGTAGAAGCTTTGGCGTAAGCGTGTTCGGCTGGATAAGGGATGCATTCGTCGAAGGCCATGGCGATGTCGCTGCCCAAGTCTTCCTGCACTTGCGTGGCTATTTCGGGCGAGAGGAACTGTTTGCTGCCGTCGATGTGAGAGCGAAAGGTCACGCCTTCTTCTGTTATCTTGCGCAAAGGAGCGAGAGAAAAGACCTGAAAGCCGCCGCTGTCGGTGAGGATGCCTCGGCTGTAATTCATGAAGGAATGAAGGCCGCCGGCCTTTTTCACCAGTTCTCTTCCCGGCCGCAAAAAAAGATGATAGGTGTTGCACAAGATCACTTGGCTCCCCATGGCATAGAGTTCCTCCGGCGTGAGGGTCTTCACTGTAGCCTGAGTGCCTACCGGCATGAACATGGGGGTGGCGAAGTCGCCGTGGGGAGTGTGAAGCAGCCCCAGCCGCGCCCCGGTGTTTTTGTCTTCTTTGATCAGTTCGTAGCTTACCGCCCCTTGGGCCATGGTCTCTCCTTTTGCGGGCAAGGTCTTCGGCCGTGCCCTTCGTCAAAAATATTCGTTGATCCAAGTGCGCTGCTTGGGCAGCAGAGCGTCTAAAAGACGTACGCTCTCTTCTCTGCCCGGGGCGACTTGCGCTCGCCCCGCTCTTTGCAGTTCGTCGACGGAAAAAGTGCCGAAATATAGCTGCGTGAAGGCAGCTATATCCATATTTATATCCGCCCCGCCGTCTCTCTCTTTTTCGATCTCTAACGAGCCGGGAGCGAGAGAGAGCCGCAAGGTCAGCCTATTTTCTTCGATCATCTCGTCTTCGATGCCCACTGTGAAAGAGGCGCCGGGCAAATTTGCGGCGGGGACGAGGGCCTGCAAAGCGGCCCTGACGTTCAAACAGCGGGCCATCATGAAGGGCTCCGTGCCGCCGCTCAGCCTTTGTTGAGGAAAATTAAGATAAGTGAGGTCGTCCTCTTCGGCCGAATAAACGACTTCGTCGGCAGGCTCTGCCTGCTCTGCCGCATAACGCAAAAGAGCGAGCTTCTCCTCGGGGCCGAGGCCTGCCGCTTCCGCTATCTCCAAACGGCCCGGCCGCTTTTGATAGAGGATGTAGCCTCTGCCCTCTCCCTCTTTTTTCACCAACCCACACTTCACTTCTTCCGCAGCGTGGACGGCGAGGAGCTTTTGCCAAACGAAACTGTCCCGTAAGGCTGCCCCATTGAAATGTTTGATATATTTTTCGTAAAGAGGAGCCAGCGCCTTTTCGGCGTTTTCTATCGGCACTTCTTCTACTGTGAAAGAAGTCTCGGGCAGCCACGCCCGCAAATTTTTTGCAGGCACCTCATAGCGGTGCCGCAGATAACAAAAGGCGAAGCCGCCGGGCAGATAGAGGCCGGCAAAGACCGGCATCAAGATAGCGAAAGCGTGCCCTTCTTTTTTAAGAGCCTCAAAGAGAGCCCCCAGCATTTCCTGCAGCAAGCCTTTGCCCCGCTCCTCGGGCGTCACGGCGAGGCCCACCAAATAGGGGACGGCCTGCTCTCTCCCCCGCAGCTGCAAAACATAGGGATTGATGTGGGCCATGGCGGCCAGCGTTTCTTCTTCTCCCCGGCGCAGGAAGCCTCCGATCACTTTGTTACGGCGAAAGCAATAGTTGTTGAAATAATATTGAAAAAAAGCTTCTTCCCGCTTCTCGAAGCAGCAGTCCCACAGTTCCTTCACTTGCTCCCGCTCGGCCGGGGCTACCGACCTGTAGTTCAAATACATGGCTCGCCTCGATAAATGCAGGAAAATTTTTCTACCATGAATTCGGGATGCAGGGCCTGCTTGGCCTGCCGCAAAGTTTCGTGGCCCATGTCCTCTTCTCGGTTCAGGTAGACTACGTCGCCCCAGATCTTTTCGGCGCACTCTTTGCAGATGGCGGTGTAGAGGCCGCGAATGCCCGGGTTGGCCTTTTCCACATGCAGCACCGCCGTGTCGTCGTTGATCTTGCTGCCGTAGCCGAAGGCTTGCACCCGGCCGTCGATGCGGATGAGCCCGCCCCGCAGCCCCAAGGCTGCGAAATTGCCCAAGGCCCGAGAGATGGCCAGCCGTTCTTCGCCGATGGAAGGATCGTGCATGGCCCGAGAATCGCACCAAGCGTAGGCGAAGCTGGCGCACTCGTGAAGATTGGCGGCGGTTATGGGCTCGAAACTGTAGTCGGGATGATCCCGCAAAAAAGCGTTGTAATGGTTCTTTTGGCCGTGGAGCTTGCGCCCGGAGAGAGCGGCCAATTTTTCCCGCAGATAGACATAATCCCAATTGTCTCTGTCTTCTTCGAAGACCAGCTCGGGGACGGCGCTCGCCAAACGTTCTTTGGCGCTTTGCGCGATGCCCCTGAGGGCGAAGGCGTGCCCTTCGTAAGCTTTGATCGCTTCCAAGACCTCGGGCAATCCTTCCGTCTTCCCTCCCAAAGGCGGCAGGAAGAAATCGGTCCCTCCTCGTTTCACTCTCACCAAAAGAAAATCATGATAGCTGCACCAATAGATATTGTAGCAGTCCTGCCAGATGAAAAGATTGCCGAAGGCTCTTTCGCTGGCCCTCTCCCCCGGCTCTCTGAGATAAGCATCCAAGACGGGCTTATCGGCCAGGGTCACTTCTTTGAACAGTAAAATGGTAATACCACCTTTCGAATATCTGTAAAAACTTTGCTTTCGTCCTAACGGGCGCCGCCTGAAAGACGCAGGAGCCTAAAAGCCAGCCACAGCCCGGCGCAGCCGGTGACGAATTGAGGCAGGCTCATGGCGGTGAGCACTGCGCTCCTCACGCCGCCTTCTTCTACGGAAAAAAGCTCCAGCAACAGGCGGGCGCTCAAAAACATGCAGGCCGCTTTCACCAAGGACGGCAAAAGATATAGGGCCGAACGGCGCAAGGTGCTCCCTTCTCCTTCGACTTTTCGCACGCAAAGATAAACGGCGCAAAAGAGGCCGTTGCCCAGCATCACCACCGGTATCAAAAAGGGCACAGGCAGCTGCCCTTCGATATAGGCGGTGACAGGCAAAAGACAGGAGAGAAAGAGGGCCGGTCCCAAGCCGCTCAGTTCGGCCGTGAGCACCAGCATCAGCGACACCAAGGTGCCGATCAAAAAGGTGCCGATAAAAAGGGGCAGGGGCAACACCAAGCGCAGGCCCTGCAGCGCCACGGCCAAAGCGGTGAAAAGAGCTCCCCGCAGGCAGCGGACCAAAACGCTATGCTTCATGTTGGGGCGGACATTCTTTCAACACGAAATCCATGTAGGCCTGCTGCAATTTTTGCGCCAGCGGCCCCGGCTCTCCTTTGTTGATGAAGGAGCGGTCCAGTTTGGTCACCGGCATGAATTCGCAGCAGGGGCTGCAGATGAAGGCTTCGTCTGCTTTGACGGCGAAGTCTTTGTCGAAGGCCCGCTCTACGATCTGCAGGCCCAGGTCGGGAGCCAAACGTTCTTGCAAAAGGCGGCGGGTGATATTTTTACGGATGAGCGGGCCCTCGGGGTAGGTCCAGAGGATGCCGTCTTTATAGATGAAGAAGCTGCTTTCGGTGGTCTCGGTGAGCTTGCCGTCCCGCACGAAAAGAGCGTCGAAGGCCCGGGACACGGCAGCCTCCTGCCGAGCCAGCGCCTCCGGCAGCCGATCGATGTTGTTGATGTCCAGCCGCTGCCAGCGCACGTCTTCTTTCGTCACCAAATTGGCGCCCTTCTTGCGCCGCTCGGCCAAAGCAGCTCTGTCGACGGGCACGGTGAACATGACCAGCCCCGGTATCACCGGCTCGGGAAAAACCAGTTCGAAGGGGCCGCTGCCTCTGGTGATCTGGGTGTAGACCAAACAATCTTTTTCTCCCGTGGCCGCCAGCAGCTGCTCGTGAAAATCCACCAACTCTTCCAACATGTAGACCATGGGGATCTTCACCGCGATGACCGACTCCAGCAATTTATCCATGTGGGGCAGAAGGGCGAAGCAGCGGCCGTTGTAGACCGGCGTCAATTCGCACACTCCGTCGCCGAAGCAGCCGCCCCGATCGAAAAGATCCCGGGCCGCTTCCTCCCGGCTCATTATTTCTCCGTCTAATAAGACCAGCTCGCTCTCAGCCATGTTATGCCTCCCGTCAGAGCTTTCGTTTTTTTGCGAAAAAGTTTTTCTTTTTGCGCTTGCGCTTTTTTGCCGCAGATTTTTTCCCGCGCCCTCTCGCCACGGCACCGCAGATATTATATAATGACAAGAGAAAAAATTTTTGCGGCCGCAAGCGGCGGCACTCACATATTTTATCACACTTTTTTTCTTTTGTCTGCTTTTGCGAAGAGAATAAGGGAGATCGCTAAAATGTCACATTTGCCGAACATCGTCAACGACCTTGCTCTCATTCTTTTGGTGGCCGGCTTCACCACGCTGCTCTTCAAAAAATTGGATCAGCCGGTGGTGCTGGGCTACATCGTGGCCGGCTTTCTCACCGGCCCCCACTTCCTGCTCATCCCTTCGGTGGTGGACAGCGCCAACATCCAGACCTGGGCCGACATCGGCGTCATCTTTTTGATGTTCGCTTTGGGCTTGGAATTTTCTTTCTATAAATTGAAGAGCGTGGGCACCACTGCCTTCGTGGCCACCGCCGTGGCGGCGGGAGGCATGTTCGTGCTGAGCTACGGTGTGGGCCGTCTTTTGGGCTGGGGTCATTTGGACTGCCTCTTTTTGGGCGGCATGCTGTGCATGAGCTCCACCGCCATCGTGGTGAAAGCTTTCGCCGACTGCGGCATCAAAGTGGAAGGCTTCGCCCAGATAGCCTTAGGCATGCTCATCGTGGAAGATATCGTGGGCATCGTCCTCTTGGTGGTGCTGCCCACTATGGCGTCCTCCGGCAGCGGCGGCAACGAACAGATCTTGTTCAGCATCGCCCGCCTGGCCTTCTTCCTCATCCTCTTCTTCGTCACCGGCATGTATCTCGTCCCCTCTCTTTTCAAAAAAGCGAAGGGCCTCCTCAACGACGAAAGTCTTTTGGTGGTCTCTTTGGGCCTGTGCCTCACCATGGTGGCCCTGGTCAGCCACTTGGGCTTCTCCGCCGCCTTGGGCGCCTTTCTCATGGGCTCTTTGATCTCCGAAGCTCCCAATGCGGAAAAGATCGAACACCTCATCGCCCCGGTGAAAGATCTCTTCGGGGCCGTCTTCTTCGTTTCCGTGGGTATGTTGGTTGACCCCAAACTGCTCAGCCAATATGCGCTGCCGGTGCTGGTGCTGACGGCGCTGGTGCTGTTCGGCAATGTTTTCATGAGCACCTTGGGGGTGCTGGCCGCCGGCCTCGATCTGCACACGGCGGTGCGCTGCGGCTTCTCTCTCTGTCAGATCGGCGAGTTCTCCTTCATTTTGGCCAGCGTGGGCACCGCTCAGGGCCTCACCAGCGACTTCCTCTACCCCATCGTGGTGGCGGTGAGCGTCCTCACCACCTTCGCCACTCCCTTCTCTATCCGCGAAGGCGAGCCGGTCTATAAAAAATTGCACCGCTCCTTGCCGGCGAAAGTGCAAAAACTTTTGGAGCGCTACACCGTCCGTTTGGGCGAAGAAAAAGAAGACAGCGATTGGCGGGATTTTTTGAAAGATTATTGCCTGCGCCTTTTGATCTTCACCGTGCTCCTCGCCGCCATCGCCGTAGGCGCCGAGCACTTCCTGCTGCCCGAATTGACGAAGACGGGCCTGCCTCGGCCCCACTTGGCTGCGGCGGCCGTCAGCTTTTTGCTGATGGCTCCCCTCCTCTGCGCCCTTTTGATCAACAGGACCGGCGGCGCCGACCTCTTCACTCTCCTTTGGTTCAAACGGCGCAGCAATCATCTTCCCTTGTGCGTGCTGGTGCTGTTGAGAGTGTTGGTCGTAGGCGGCTTCTTGAATTTTTGCTTCCACACCTTGGCCGGCCTCTCCGGCTGGCTGGTGTTGGCGGTGATGGCCGCGGCGGTCTGGGGCCTCAGCAGCAGCGATTTCTTCCTTCGTCAATATCTGCGCGTCGAAGCCCGCTTTTTGGTGAATCTGAACGAAAAACACATGCGGGAGCATCGAGAGGCCGCAGGCGCCGAGAACGAACATTGGTTCGACGAAGAGATCCACGTGCAAAGCTATCGGCTCTCTCACGCTTCTCCTTTGGCCGGCAGAAAATTGCAGGACATCGGCTTCAGGGCCTACTACGCCTGCAACGTGCTGCAGATCGTCAGCGAAAAGGGCGCGGTGATCGACCTTCCCTCCGGTGTCCGCACCTTAGAAGGGGGCGACCGGCTGCTTTTGATCGGCAACCGCACCCAATTGGAAACTTTGGCCAACGCCAGTTCTCATGCCCGCATGGGCCTGCAAAAACTGGAGGCTGCTGTCAGCCTGAGATCTTTCATGCTGGCCCAGCCTCAAGACGGTTTCATCTATTTCGCTTTGAAGATCGACAAACACTCCTTCCTTTTGGGCAAGACCATGAAGGCGGCGAACCTGCGGGACCGCTGGCAGTGCATGGTCATCGGCCTGGAGCGGGGCGCCTACACCATCCACGAGCCCCACGTTTCGCTCATCTTCGAAAACGGCGACCTGCTGTGGCTTTTAGGCCGCCAAGAATTGCTGACCCGTTTGGCCAAAGACCGCGCTCTTTAAAACGGCGGCAAAAATTTTTTCCCGTTCGTTTTACTCGATGACTCCTTCTCTGCGTAATTTTTCCAAGGCAGCCGCCATGGTCACCATGCCGTAGCGGCTGCCTGTTTCTATGTAGCCGGGCACTTGATGGAGCTGTCTTTGGCGGATCAAATTGCGAAGAGCAGGGGTGGCGGTGAGCACTTCGAAGGCCGCCGCCCTGCCCCCGCCTTTTTTCGGCAGCAAACGCTGGCTCACTGCTCCCACCAAAACAGCGGCCAATTGAGCTGCGGCTGCCTCTTTCGGCAGCGCATCTAAAATACGGCTGAGAGCTTCCACAGTCGAGGAAGCGTGAACGCTGGCGAGGCACAGATGCCCCGTCTCCGCCGCCTGCAGAGTGATGGCCATGGTCTCTGCGTCCCGCAGTTCACCGATCAAAAGAACATCCGGGTCCTGTCTCAAAGCAGACCGCAGTCCCGAGGCAAAGTCTCTGGTGTCTCTGCCCAGTTCCCGCTGAGCGATGAGGGCCAGCTCTCCTCTGTGGCGATATTCGATGGGGTCTTCCAAAGTGATGATGTGGCAGGGCCGCTCCCCGTTGAGCTTTTCGATGAGGGCGGCGAGGGTGGTGCTCTTGCCGCTGCCGGTGGGGCCGGCCGCCAAGATGAGTCCTCCTTGGGCCCGGGTCCACTCTGCAGCCGCCGACGGCAGGCCCACTTCTTCCCAACTTGGGGGCCGAGCGGGCAAAAGACGCAGAGCGAAGGCCCAGCTGCCTCGCTGGCGAAAGGCGTTGCCCCGCACCGGCACTTCCTGCCCCTCGAGCTCGAGAGCAAAAGCGAAATCTTTTTCTTGCAGCTCTTTGCTCTCTTGCTCCCACGTTTCGCCCAAAAGCTCTGCCCCTGCGGCGGCCAGATCTTTTTCGCCGATGATGTTTTCTTCAGTCAAAGGCTCTAAGAGGCCGTTTCGCCTCACATAGGGCCTTTCTCCCAAAGCAAGGTGAAGATCGGAAGCTTTCAGATCTCTTGCCTTCTTCAATAAAGAAATGACGTCCATTTTTTCTCCTTTAAAAAAATAGGCGGGAGAAGGATAAAACTACTCCCGCTTGGATTTATGATGAACCTTATGAAATTATTTGCTGCTTCTTTTCGCCCCAAGGGGCCCTTGACTTTCTCGAAAAATACGCTGACTTTTTTCAGCGCAGGTTGATGAACTGCAGGTCGATGCCGAAGTCGGACTCTTTCAATTTTTTGATCACTGCCTGCAAGTCGTCCTTTTTGGCGCCGCTCACCCGCACCTGATCGTCTTGGATCTGGGCGGTCACTTTCAATTTCAAACCTTTGACGGTGTTGATGATGCTCTTGGCCTTTTCTTTGTCGATGCCTTGGCGAATGTTCACTTGCTGCCGCACCGTCCCCTTGGCCGCCGGCTCGATCTTGCCCGGCTCCAAACAGCGCAGGGGCACGCCCCTCTTCGCCAAACGGATGCGCAGCATGGTGAGGATGGCATCCAGCTTGTATTCGTCTTCTGCCGCCATCTTCAAACAATTTTCTTCCAAAGTTAGAGAAGCGGAGCTGCCCCGAAAGTCGTAGCGCTGAGCCACTTCCTTCTGCACTTGGTTCACCGCATTGGCCATCTCCTGTTTGTCTACTTGGGATACTACGTCGAAAGAACTGTCTTTTGCCATTTGCATCCTCCGTGCTCGTTCGCTCTTTTTTTGCGACTGTCGAAAAAATTTTTCGAGAGGCTCTCACTGCTGTTCTTCTTTTTGCTGCGAGTGGACAGTGAGGAGCTTTTTGTTCATTTTGCCCATGTAGCTGTGTTCGTCCCGCAATTCTTTGAAAAGGCGCAGGGGCGTCCACTGCACGTTGACAGGCGTGGCCATGGCCTTCAAGTCGATGTGCCGCAATTTTCCTCTTTGCACCGCCGCCAAAAAACGGTCGAGGCCGGGCCTGTCGAAGCCCGCCAGATAGACGAATTCTTCTCGGGGCAGTTCTTCTTTCTCCGCCTGAGGCGAAATTTCTTCGCCTGCGAAACCTTTCATATTTGCCAAAAAGCCCAGCCTGCGGCAAAAGTCTTCGGGCGTCACTTCCTTCACCTGCGCCTTGGCCACCAAGGCCGCCAAACGCAGGGCCGCAAGCCTCTCGGCGGAAAAAGCAAAGGCCAGCACCAAACGCATCAGCCATCATCCTTTCCTGTCTGCCTCATTATACCATGGAGGCGGGGGCGAGGCCAACACTTTTTACCGACCCTCGCTTTTAAAGACAAACAGTTCACAGCTTTTTAACCTTTTTCTGAAACATCTCCTCTCTTCGCCCCTATCTATCCGGCCGCGAATGTGCTAAAATAAAAACGACGGGCCGCCGCAGCGTGAATTTTTTTGCGAAGAGCGCCTGTGAAGAAAGCTATCTATACCTTGAAAGGAGCAATCGATATGGCTATCACTCCCGTAAAGATCGTGGAGACCATCCTTCGGGATGCCCATCAATCCGTAGCCGCCACCCGCATGCGCATCACCGATATGCTGCCGGTGCTGGAGCAATTGGACGACGCCGGCTTCTACGCTTTGGAAGCTTGGGGCGGCGCCACCTTCGACACCTGCCTGCGCTTTTTGGACGAGGACCCCTGGGAAAGACTGCGCACTTTGCGCAAGCACGTCACCAAAACTCCTCTGCAGATGCTGCTGCGGGGCCAAAACATTTTAGGCTACAATCATTATGCCGACGATGTGGTGCGTGAATTCGTGAAGCGCTCTGTGGCCAACGGCATCTCCATCATCCGCATCTTCGACGCTCTCAACGATACCCGCAACTTAGAATGCGCCATGAGAGCGGCCAAAGAAGAAGGCGCCCACGTGCAGGGCTGCATCGTTTACACCGTCAGCCCCTATCATCGGGACGAAGACTTCGTGAAATTGGGCCGCGAGCTGGTAGAGATGGGCGCCGATTCCATCTGCATCAAAGACATGGCCGGCCTCTTGAAGCCCTACGCCGCCGAGCAATTGGTGCGGGCGCTGAAATCTAATTTGAGCGTGCCCATCGATCTGCACACTCATTTCACCAGCGGCATGGGCGACATGACCTACCTGAAGGCTATCGAAGCCGGCGTGGACATCGTGGACACTGCCCTCTCTCCCTTCGCCGTCAGCACCAGCCAGCCTTGCACCGAATCGTTGGTGGCTACTTTGGCCGGCACTGTTTACGACACTCACATCGATCTGCAAAAACTTTCGCCTTTGGCCGATCACTTCAAGCAAGTGCGGGCCGACTTGGTGAAAGATTTCAATCTCAGCGCCAACATCCCCATCGATCCCAAAGTGCTCACCTTCCAGATCCCCGGCGGCATGCTCAGCAACCTTTTGAATCAGCTGAAGGGCATGGGCGTGGCCGACAAATACGAAGAGATGCTGGCCGAGATGCCCAAGGTGCGGGCCGAGCTGGGTTATCCGCCGCTGGTGACTCCCACCAGCCAGATCGTAGGCACCATGGCCTCCTTCAACGCAGCCTTCGGCCGCTACAAAATGATCCCCCGCGAAGTGAAGGACCTCATCCGCGGCAAGTACGGACGCACACCGGGCCCCATCGACCCCGAGGTGCAGCGTATGGCCATCGGCAACCAGCCGGTGATCGATCATCGGCCTGCGGACGACATCGCCCCGCAATTGGACGATATGCGCAAGGCGCTGGCCGAAAAAGGCTATCCCAACGCGAGCATCGACGATGTTTTGAGCTACGCTTCCTTCCCCGACGTGGCTCTCGCCTACTTCGCCAAACACAGAAAAGCAAATTGACAGCTTGCTTTAAAAAAACAGCAGAGGCGGCCGCGCCAGCGGCCGTCTTTTTTTGTGCAGCCGCCGCTGAACTTCTCGCCGAGCTAAAGTAGCGTCGGTCATTGAGCACACCGCCCGCTGAAATTTTCGCCGGGCTAACGTAGCGTCGGTCATTGAGCTTGTCGCCGGGTACCCTCAGCAGTATCGTTCAGACTTGCACGATGTACAAGAGGGTGAAATGCCCGACGCGAATGAAAAGCTCTGCTCTCCACACTCCACACTACACACTCCACACTCAATAAACTCCACACTCCAAACTCCAAACTCTTTAAGCCCCCCTATATATATAAACGGGTTTTTTCGTCAAATTGTGACGTGTCGCCGGAAGAAAATTTTTTGGGGAGCCTTCAAAAGTCGCTTTTGAAAAATTTTGTTCCGCAGGTACGTCACAAATCGTCCGTTTTTCCCGTTTATATATTTAGAGGGCTTTTTTTGAGGCCTCGAAAGCAGCTTTTTTCTTTGCTTTCTTTTTTGCCGGTTTTTTCTTTCGTTTCTTATTTTCCGTCATCCCCGTTCTCCTAATATACTTACTACTAAAGAGAAGAGTATTATTATATATACTTATACGAAAGGCAGTGCTGTTATGCGCGCGCGTGAGCTTGAAGAGAAGCAGTCTTTCAAAAAAATAAAAGGCAGTGCGTTTTCCTTCACCGCTGCAGTGAAGAGAAAGCGTACTGCCTTTTTTGCATAGATCAAAACGAAAAAGAAGAACAAAAGCTCGAGTGCACCCTCAACTCCTCACTCCACACTCCACACTCCACACTTTTTAAGCAAGGCAGGGGCGAAAGGGACGCAAATGTGCGTCCCCGGTCATTTTGCTTTTTTGTTCGATCTTTTCAATCCCAATACTGTTCCACCTTCGCCTCGGCAGTTTGAGGAGAAAGTTGGAAGTTTCTGATCAATTCCTGAACTACTGTGTTTTTCGCTAAAGCAAGCCTTTTCAATGTAGCGACCATGGCAGAGATGCCTTTTTCGGTACCCTCGTCTCTGCCTTTCTCTACTCCTTCCTTCAAGGCATCTTTCCGCACGTTGTACTCGTGGATCTCTCTTACTTTCGCTTCATCGTATAAAACTACCATGATGTCTTCTACCTCCCTCCGCCGCGACGCCAAAAAGACGGGCAGCACTCCTTCTTCGATACAGCGGTCGATGATCCTCTTTACAGTTTCAACTGTGGGCCCGCCTTTGCGCCGCTCTTCGTCGGCGATCTTGCAAAAGCGCACATATTGGTTCACGATGTCGCTTTTGTCGGCGGAATCGCCCCGCAGCACCTGCACCTCCGTTTCTACCCGCACTCTGCCCTTTACTATGTACAGGTCGGAAAGGCGCAGGGTGTCGGGCACGTCTTGGTCGCCGGTGTAGATAACGTAGGGCTCGAGCATGGGGAGAGGCATCTTCTTGGTGCCGAAGCTGTCCAGTTTGTTTTCGTCTGCGTAATTCTTAAAAGTGAACGCCGAGTATAAATGCATGCGGTAGGCAAGATTTGGGGAAAACGTCGACTGGGCTTCCACCAAAACGATCAGCCTGTCTTTCACCAAAAAGCCTAAGTCGTTGTAGAGGTCGTTGGTCATGACGTTGGCCAATGTGACCACTTCGATGTCTTTTTCTTCGACGCCGTCGTCTTCGCCGTGCAGCGATTTATACAGTTGCAACGTGTACTGCGGGTCTTGAAAAAGATACGTGAAAACGCTGTCTTTTACGGTCCTTTTCATCTGGGGCATCTGGTTTTCTCCTTTTGCTTTTTTATTTTGTTCACCTTGCCCCTAATGTGACCGTACTTTTATTATACATTTTCAGGGGCAAAATGAGAAGAAAAACTTGCTACTTAGCTGCTGCGCCGGGCACTTCCTTCCTCTTGTACGCTCAGCTGATTTATATGATCGAGCTGAGGAAGCCCGGGACAAGCTCAGCGCCCGGCCTCCCAACTCCACACTCCTCTCTCCTTCCCCTTGTACATCCAAATGATTTAGATGACCCTGCTGGGGAAGCCCGGCACACTCCACACTAAAATAAAAAAAGCCTTCGCCTCACGGCGAAGGACATGCTCACTTCGGTCCGACTGTTTTCTATCCCGCCTGTCGGTGAGCGGCCTGTTCGCTGCTCTATTCGTTTGTCCGCAAACAACAGGGGCTGACCCTTGCGGTCCCATCGCTCCTCTTGCGAGATCGGCGACGGCTCAAAGCACCTTTATTGTAACAAGACCTAAAGCGAAAGTCAACGCTTTAAATTTTCATGAAGGGTGTCAAGTAATCGTTGGCAAAATTTTACGCCGATTAACGAGCACGCCCAACTCCACACTCCACACTTCACACTTCACACTCTTTAAACTCCACACTTCACACTCCAAACTCCAAACTCTTTAAGCCCCCCTATATATATAAACGGGTTTTAGGGGTCGAAATATTACGGAGTCCCGGAAGAAAATTTTTCGGCAGGCCTTTTCGAAAAATATTTATCCGGCGATCCGTAATAAAACGCTGATTTTTCCCGTTTATATATTTAGAGGGCTTTTTTGAGACCTCGAAAGCAGCTTTTTTCTTTGCTTTCTTTTTTGCCGGTTTTTTCTTTCGTTTCTTATTTTCCGTCATCCCCGTTCTCCTAATATACTTACTACTAAAGAGAAGAGTATTATTATATATACTTATACGAAAGGCAGTGCTGTTATGCGCGCGCGTGAGCTTGAAGAGAAGCAGTCTTTCAAAAAAATAAAAGGCAGTGCGTTTTCCTTCACCGCTGCAGTGAAGAGAAAGCGTACTGCCTTTTTTGCATAAAAGCACAGCCCCGCCGAAAGAGGCAGGGCTGAAAGGGAAATGATCTTTGCTTTTGTTGAGTTGAACGAAACAAGCAGAAAATTATTTCTTCCCGAATTTTTCATCCACCAGCGCCTGCAGCGTTCCCCTCTTCGCTGCTTCTGCTGCGTCTGCTTCGACAAAATTTTTCGTTTCGTGCTTCAACGTTTCGTCAAAGCCTAAAATAAAATTGGTGGCGATGAGATAGATGATGCGGGTGGGAGCCATGCCGTACACCTGTTCTCGCAAGATGTGACGGATGCGCTCGCCGTCATCGGGATAGACAGCTTTGATCTTTTTGCTGCGGTAGAGCCTCTTCACTATCTCCGTGATGTAGAGCCCCGATTTCATGTAAAGGTCGGCGAAAGTCTTCGTTGGGTCGTCGAAACAACCGGGGTTCTCCTCTTCCAGTTCGTCTGCCATCTTCTTCACTACCCAGCGGGGCGTAAAGATCTGATTGGTCTTTTGCGGTGGAATGTAGTCGAAGATATCTTCTTCCTTGCTCTCGTCGAAATAATCGGCCAGCTCTTCTTTCTTCCGCAAAAATTCTTGCACAGAATCGTTGAAGACCACTTCATCGAACAGGTGCCCCTCAAAGTATTCTTCTTTGCCGGTCTCCTTGTTCAGCACAGTGCCGCCGTCCCGCAAAAGGCGGAAGTCCTCTTCTGTGATGCCCGTCACTTCCAAGAAAACATCGTCTTCGGTGTAGTCGTCGAAATTGGCAAGGGTCAAATTTTTATCGCCGTAGGCCATGATGAAGCTGGGGATGGTGCGAGAGAAGCCCCGCAGATGATCGCGGATCATATCGGCGATGCTGTCTTTTTTCCGCTCTGCGATGTTGGTCTCGATAGCCTTCACCGTTTCTTGGGTCGCATCCTTCACGAACTCTTTCGCCGCAGTTTCGATCGCTGCTTGAAACTGCTCGTCTGCTTCTTTGCGCTTGCTGTCAAATTCTTTGTTGATCTTCTCCCGCTCCCGCTGCGATGTGCCTGCTGCTCTCAGTGCGTCCTCTCTTTCTTTTTCTATGGTCTTGGTTTGGATGTTGTAGCCGCTGAGCACTTTGGTGACCTTGCCTTGGGCATCGGTAGTCAATTTGCTTTTGAGCCTATTTTCCACAGAAGGTTTCAGATCGTTGCCGTAGTGTGTTCTGGTCTCTTCCAATATCTGGGCGATAGGCCCTGCCTTGAATTTGTCTAGCAGCGTATCTATGGTGTCGTCCCTGCCTGCTTTGGCCCCTTCTACTGCGGCATCCACCGCTTCGGCGATAGACTCCATAACTTCGCCGTAAATTTTCTCGCCGAAGATGCCCTGTTCTTTGCCGATGATCAGCTCCTGCGGCACATCCACTTCTCCTTCTTCGTTCAAAGGGAGGGCGGCGGCGGTCTCGGTGTCGATCTTGCCTTTGTCAGACGGCGCCTCGGTGGGGGTGAGGGTTTGGATGATGTCTAAAACAGCACTGGGCGCACGGAACACATTGGTGATGTTTTGAAAGAGGAAGTCGCACATGAAGCCCCTGCGCACCACTTCCTGACATTTTATCTTCCGGGGGATGGACAGCACTTTTTCCGCATCCAGCTCCGTCATCTCTCCTTCTTCGTCCTCGCCGATGACGGGGAAGAAATTGAGCAATTCTCGGATGTTTTTCTTGCGGGTCTCGCTGTCGCCCCGTCCTGCGGAGGTATCTTTGCTAAGATCGTTGGCGAACTGTTCGAAGATGGTCAGCGTTCTGTCGGGAGCAAAATCGAACACATAGGCGTTTTCTTTGCGGTAGGAACCTGTACTGTCGTTGAAGAGGCAGGGGTTCTGGGCTCTGAAAGCGGCCTGCATATATTTGGCCGGCGATTTGATATTGGAGAGCATCATCACCGCCGTCCACTGGGGGATGGTGACACCTGTGGTCAACCGATCTACAGATAGAGTGATGGTCTTATCGTAATTGGCGATGGCTTTGATCACTCTGTCGTAATGGTCTTTCGCTGCGTTCATATCGTCGCTGCGTTCGTCGCCGGCCACTATCACCACTTTATATTTGCCGAATACGGGGTGAACATTCAATTTTTTTGCCAAAGCTTTAACGGAATCTACCCGGTCCAGCAGCCAAAAAGTATGTTTCAATTCATTCCTCAGTTCGGGAGTGCTGAACGGAAATTTTTCCTGGCTCGTCAGGGCGTCCAAAAATTTATCTACGGCAGCCTCGTGGATGAAGCGCCCCCTTTCGTTGGTGGCGAAAAATTCATTCAAGTCGAAGGCATAATCCGTCATGTCTCCGTCTATCTCTATGCCTTGCTTTGCTTGCTCGCGCACTATCTCGCTCATCTGATAGGTGAGCAGGTTCAGCCGGGGAAGTTCGGCATAGGGGTTCTCCCCCGAGCCGCTCCAGCTGCGTTTTTTCTCCTGTTCGTCGGCATAGGTCCAGCTGAAAATGGCAGCGTCGGGGAATTTTTGCTTGGCCAACGCTTTGAAAGGTGTGCCCGAAAGATGCAGGGTGAACTTGCGCTTGATCTGCTCAAAGGCTGCGTCGGTCTTATAGGTGTCTACTCCTTCGTGGGCTTCGTCGACGATCAGCACGTCCCATTCAAGGTCGCGCACTTCTTTCAATTTATCGTAGTCGCCGCCGAAATAGAGGGAGCCTTTCAGATCCTGCAGGGAAACAAGATCGATGAGGCCCATGGGGGAAGCAAAGGGATCGTTCTCTCTGTCTCTCGCATCTCTTTCGTATTCGTTATAGCTCATCACGCCGGCTTCGAATTGGATGCCCTCTGCTTTAGAAACAAAGAAATAGCCTCCGGCCCGGCCGATGAACTTTTCGTAGTCGTCATACCACGAATTGGCGATGGCGGGCATATTGGTGACGATCAAAACTTTTTGGGCACCTATCTTTTTGACGAAGTCGTAGGCGGCGAGGGTCTTGCCGAAGCGGGGCTTGGCGTTCCACAAAAATTCTTTGCCTTCGTTGTCTTTGCGGTAGGCTATGGTCTGCCTTACGGCTTCTTGCTGCTCTTCCCGCAGTTCGTAGGGCAGCACTTCTGCCAGGTCGCCTTGCACCACGCCTCTGTTCTCTCTGAATTCAAAGAAGCGCCGCTTCGATTCTTGGGGGCTGATATGGAACCATTCGTTTTTGTCTTCTTCGTCGAAATATTCATTGCCTAGGTCTTGGGGCTGCTTAACGCCCAAGCGCCGCAAATAGACGAAGAACTGTGTGTCTTTGAAGGTGTCGCCGCTGCCGTCTTCGTAGCGGGCGTTGCCCTGCCATTCTTTTTTAGGTTTGACGCCGGCGGTGTGGGTCTGTTGACGGATGCGGGTGTCTACGTCTATTTCGGTGTAGCCTATTTTGATGTAGCCGTCGTGATAGATCACGCCGGGGGTGGTGTAGGCGTAGATCATGGGGGTCACTTTTTTGGCTGTTTTGATGAAGGAGGCGACTTTCTTCATTTTAGGCCATCTCCTTTACGTGGGTCTCGATGAAATCGATCTCTTCTTTGCTCAGTTTGTACTTAGCATAAAGCTGCCTGTCGATCTCTGCCACGGTCTTCGACCAATCGATATCGGAAGAGGAAGTGAAGTTTTGTAGGGGAACATTTGAATAAACTTGACTTGTAGCATGTTGAGTATTTTTCTTGAGCAATACAAGAAATCTAAAAAATTTACTCATCATATATTTCATTATGGCTTTTGCGACTTTTGAATCGTCAAAAACCGACACTACTAAATAAGTTTCAGTACAACAACTTCCTGCCTCTGCGATAAAAGGTCTACCAATTACTTGATAGGGAAAATCACCACGCTCCCCATAAGCATATGAAATACATACTTTATTCTTGTAAATCCAATCTTGATGAAGCGTTACAACATCTTTAACAACATATCCATTTTTAGGAAAAGCATAAGCTTTAATCATTTGCTCGTTAGTTTTTTCTGTTGAAAGCGGGATATTTGTACTTATCCCAAAAGGCTTTCTCGCACTAACAATGGTCGCAAAACTTTTTTCCTTAAAAGTTTTAACTTTTCTATAAATGCCTACCGCCTCATTGAATCGAATGAAAATATCCGAGCCCTCTTCACGTAAAGGGCGAACCATTGTAGAAGACCTTCCATCAATATGTGATTCTACTATGCAATTACCTTCCTTATCTCTATTCCAAACCAAAATGCACACGCCACCAGATATATCAGCATTGACAAAGCAATCAGTAGAATCAAAATAATCTATTAAGCGTCGCACATGTTTATCAGATAATATCGATTCCCGAAAAGCATCTAGACTTTTGCCTCCCGAAAACCAACGTGCAGGAATTATTAGTGAAAAAGAACGAGGACTCATACTTTTCACTGCATTAATAAAATTTGGGTATATAGGCCTTGCACTTGCCTTTGCTCCACCGTCACTTTCTTGGTACGGCGGGTTTCCGATGATAAAATCGAATTTCATAGCCTTCTTTCCTCCTATCGGCAGTTCTTTGAATTTTACGCTCCGCTCACCGGGCCAATTTTTTATCTTGCACTCTTCTATCGGCCCCGGTGCTGCAGCATCGTCAGTCGGCGGAGCAAAAATATCGTCCATGCTGTATTTTGCCCCGCTGTAGGGTATCTTTCCTGTCAGCCCGTCCATCTGCCACAGGTTCCAAACGATGATGTTTATCACCTTTTTGTATTCTGCGGGCGTCGGGCTGCGCTGCCAGCGCTTCTGCAAATATTCTTCAAAAGTCATCAACAGGTTCACCCGCGCTATCAGCAGGTTGTCTCCCTGAAATTCGTAACCGTAGGTGGCTTTGAAGGCCCTAAGGGTCCACTGCAGCCATTCTTCTTCTGCGGCCGTGTTTTCCTCCACCGCCCGCAGTTTGCGGTCCAAAATGCCTATGCGCCTCTTGAGAGGAATGCCCTCCCCCGTGGCCACATCGTAGCGGCTCACCAAATAGGGCGCCTCGCCGCAGGTCAGCTCCAGTCTGCGCGAATCCACATAAGGCTGCCAGCGTTTCTTCTTCGGGAAAATTATTTTTTCCGTGGGCTCGCCGTCTTTGAAAAAAAGTTCTTTCTTCCCGAACCACGCTTCATCGGCATAGTCGTTCATCTTGGCGCACACCCACAAAGGCGTGAACACTTCCGCGTGGCTCTTGGTGCGTTCTGTTTGCTGCTCCAAATTTTTGCGGGCCCGGTTTTTTATCACTCCCCCATTGGCGCCGGTGATCAAAGCCGGAAGTATCTCTCTGTTGCGTTGATAACTTTCTCCCAGTTCGGCATAAGCATCGGTGGCCCACAAAATATTTTTCCCCGTAGTCTTATCGGCCAGCAACAAAGGCAAAAGACCGAGGGCATTTATCCGCAAAATTTCATCCTGTATCCCTACGTTCACGGAAAGTTCCTCCTCGGTCTTTTTTCATTCGCTGTTTTTTTCGTCCGCTCTTTTTGCGTTGAGACGCCGGCAAAAACAAAACATTTCCCCGCGTCCCCTTCATTATACCACACACTTCTTCTTCTCCGCCACTTGGACAAATTCCGTCGCAGCGTTGCTCATCGCTCGCCCGCCCCTTTTTATTTTTCATCAAAGCAGTCAGGCAACATCACTCTCGTTAAAACGCTCCCTTGCAAATTTCAGAAAAACTTTTCAGACGATGCGTGCTTTTCCTCTCTCTTCCAAATTCTTTTCTCTCTTTTCATTTTCCCCGGCTTTCATTTTAAAACCGCGCCGCGCAAAAAAGGTCGCCCGCAAGGCGACACTCCACACTCCACACTCCAAACTCCACACTCTTTATTTTGCCCCTTTAACTGCGGTCTTTCTTAAAGTGAAGAGGCTCGAGGAAAAACGAACATATCCCATAACTCCGGTGTCATCATCCTGTACACGCAAAAGACAGCAAAAAGCGGCAGACATTTTTCTGCCTGCCGCCTGTAGTCAGACCGCTGTTTTATTCACACGATCGCGACTAAATGTTGCCCCTTTTTCGACTTGCACCGATCCCCTATTCGTTTATTCCCGACCCCTATGATCCATACCTTGCACATAAGTGCAAGGTAGATGTGCTGCCTAAGTCGATCTTAAGTACGTCTTAAGTCAGTTCTAAGTTGATTCTAAGTTAGTTCTAAGTTAGTTATAAGTTAGTTCTAAGTTTATCGCAAGACAAATTATTTGTCCCTTATGTGTTATCAACGGCAAACCATTTGGCAGCGCTTGTCCTTCCCACACAATAAATGCGTTTTTCGCTGCGAAGTTCGCGCATCAAAACCTGAATTTGCAGGCGATTGTGTCCGGGTAATACTTGTTGTAATTCCTTAAGTTGCGTTCCTTCTTTGCCGTTTTCACGAATATGCTTTAAAAGCAACTCCTTGTTCGTATCCCGATCCAGTCCGACAACTCTGGTGTGAACACCGGGCTTCCCCGCTGCTGCATACAGCCTTCTGGATAGCACATATTTTCCTCGGCCGATATGTTCCGTTATTCCTATATCAGTCAATCCTTTGAGACAATACCGCAAATTTTCCGGAAGCTGTGCCTCATGCTATCGCACCATCTCTTTCTTCGCCACTTGGGCAGAAAAAATTCGCAGCCCCGTCTTTCTTCGACAGGGCTGCCGGAAAAATTCTTTTTTTCTTTTGCCTTCGGGTCGTGGCCGAAAACTTTTTTATTTCAGCTTCAGGCCGTCTTTAAAAGCTTCGCCCACTCTTTCCTTCACCCGATAATAACCGTGAGTGTACGGGTCGAAGGCGATGGCGTCCACCAAGGCCATATCCACCTTCTCTCCCTTCATCACTCTCTCGTCGGCGCTGACGTTCACCACTTTGCCGATCACGCCCACGCCGTAAGCGTTGCTTTGATACTCGATGAATTCGCACTCCAAGCAGAGGGGAAACTCTGCGATGACGGGAGCGTCCACCAAGGCAGACTTTGCCGCAGTGAGGCCGCTTTTGGCGAATTTGGCCGGCTCTTTATTGCCGCTCACCACGCCGAAATAGTCGGCCTCGACCACGTGGGCCGCATCGGCGATGCTGACGGTGAAAGCGCCTCTGGCTTTGATGTTCTCCACCGTTTTGTGATCTTCCGACAAATTCAAAGCCACCGTGTTGCGCTCCTGCATGGTCCCCCAGGCGGCGTTCATCACGTTCACGCTGCCGTCTTCGTTATAAGTGGCGATCATCAGCACCGGCATAGGGAAGATGCCTTCGGTCAATTTTAAATTTTTTCTCATGATCTTTTACCTCGCTTCGTTCAAGATGGGCAGTGCCTGCCCTCTCCTATCATAGCAGGTCGCATGGATAAAACAAGAGGCAACGCCGTTCTTTGAGCAAAAATTTCTCAAAGCAGCGCTGCCTCTCTTTTTTCTTTTTTCTTCACACGTAAAGGGGCACGATCTTTTGTTCGGCCACATCTGCCAAGCCTCGGGTGGTCAGCTTCAAATGGGGTATCACCGGCAGGCTCAAAAAAGCCAAAGTCATCAGCGGCGCCGCCTTGCGAGGCACGCCCAGCTCCTGCAGTTTGTCCAAAAGCTCTTTGTTCTTCGCCGCCGCTTCTTCGGCGTCCAGTTCGCTCATCAGCCCCGCTATGGGCAGAGGCAGCTCGGCGATGATCTTCCCTTCGCAGGCGAGAACATACCCGCCGCCCAGCTCTCTTGCTCTTTCGGCGGCAACGGCCATGTCTTCGTCGTTGGTGCCCGCCACTGCCAAGTTGTGAGAATCGTGGGCCACGGACGTGGCCAGTGCTCCCCTCTTCAGCCCCAGCCCCGACACGAAGCCCAAGCCCCTGTGGCCCGTGTGCCGATGCCTTTCGATGACGGCCAGCTTCACGATGTCCCGCTTCGTGTCTACGCCGTTAGCGTGAGCCCAATCGATAGAGACTATCTCTTCTTCCGTCAAAAGTTCACCGGGCAGCGTTTTGATCACTCGGCATTTTTCGCTCTTTGCTTCGATGTGAAAGTCAGCAGGCGTGAGCCTGTCCAAATGAAAAGTGTTCTTGATCTTTTGCAGCAGCTCTTTATTTACGACAGGGTCTGCGAAAGGCAGCATCTGCCCCTTGCTCACCGTTTTTTTGCCGCCGCAGTAAACGTCCCGCACCGCAACTTTTTTCAGCTCATCCAGCACCAAAAGGTCTGCCCTGTAGCCCGGGGCCACTGCCCCCACGCTTCTTAAATTAAAACGGCGAGCTGCATGCAAAGTGGCCATGGTGATGGCCCTCACCGCATCTTTTCCTTGGGCGACGGCCCGCCTTATGATGTGATCGATGTGGCCGTCTTGCAAAAGATCTTCCGGGTGACGGTCATCGGTGGCCAAAAGGCAGCTGCGGCACCAAGGTTCTTCGAAAAGTTCCAGCAAAGCGTCCAAATTTCTGGCCGCCGTCCCTTCTCTGATCATGATCCACTGGCCCTTGCTCAGCTTCTCTGCCGCTTCCGCGAAATTCGAACACTCGTGGTCGCTCTCTATCCCGGCGGCTATATAAGAATCGAGCCCTCGCCCCGAAAGAAGAGGTGCATGCCCGTCCACTGCCTTCCCCTTTTTTCGAGCGGCAACTATCTTGGCGATGATGTCTTTCTTTTTGGCGATCACGCCCGGGTAATCCATCACTTCCGCCAGGCCCAGCACCCTGGGCTCGGCATAAAAAGGCTCCAAGTCTTCGGCTGTGAGGACGGCGCCGTTTTCATCCAAAGGCGTGGCCGGCACACAGGAAGGCAGCATGATGTACACCGTAAGAGGCAGACCGGCGCTGGCCTCTAACATGAAGCGGATGCCCTCTGTGCCGCACACGTTGGCGATCTCGTGAGGGTCGGCCACCACCGCCGTAGTGCCGTGAGGCAGCACGGTTCTGGCAAATTCTGCCGGCAAGAGCAAAGTGCTTTCGATGTGGATGTGGCTGTCGATGAAGCCGGGGCACACGAATTTTCCGGAGATATCTTCGACGATATCGGCAGCTTCGTCGCCGTAAGCGCCCACGCCGACGATCTTTTCATCTTCCAGCAAAATATCCGCTTTCTCTAAATTTTCCGTGAAGACGTTGACGATGGTCCCGTTCTTTAAAAGAGTCTTCATGGTGCGCCTCCTCAATGAGTCACGAAGAACATCAGCGCAAAGAGCAGGGCGATCACCCACGTGGCGAGGCTGAGTTTTTTGGCCCTGCCGGTGAAGAGGGCGATGAAAACGTAGGCGATGAGGCCGAAGGCGATGCCGTAAGAAATGTTATAGGTAAAAGGCATCATGGCCAAGGTGAGGAAGGCAGGCACCGCTTCTTCCGCCTTCAGCCAATTTATCTTGCCCGCACAGTTCATCATCATGATGCCCACGTAGATGAGGGCGGCGGCAGTGGCGCAGCCGGGCACCAAGGCAGCCACCGGGCTCAAAAAGAGGCTGATGAAGAAGAGGGCAGCCGTCACCATGGAGGCCAGACCCGTCTTGCCTCCCTCGGCGATGCCGGCAGAAGATTCCACATAAGTGCTCACCGTAGAAGTGCCGCACACGGCACCGCAGGTGGTGGCGATGGCATCGGCCAGCATGGCTTTCTCCATGTTGGGCACTTCCCCTTCCTTCGTCAGCAGATCGCCCCGGGCACAGGCGCCGTAGAGAGTGCCGATGGTGTCGAACATATCCACTAAGCAGAAGGCCAAGGCGGTGGTGGCGATGAGGATGGCCAGCTCCATGTTGCTGTGAGCAGCCAAATAGTGAGAGAAATCGAAACCGTCGCTGAACACGCGGCCCAAAGCGTCTTCTTTAAAGGCGACGAAGGCGGCGAAAGGATCGAGTTTCAAAGAGGCGGAAAATTTGTCGTAAAACCCGGGGACGGTGAAGCCCAAAAGATAATAGAGCCCCGCTCCGCTCAAGATGCCCCACAGCACGGAGCCTTTAACTTTTTTGCAAGTCAAAACGGCTATCACCGTGAGGGCAAAGAGAGTCACTAAGCGAGGCATGATGTCCTTCCAGGCCACTGCGTCGGACAAAAGATTGAAGGAGGCGAGGGTCACATAGGTGGCGGGGTCGGCCTGCACCAAACCGGAGCTCCCTAAGCCGATGAGGGCGATGAATAGGCCGATGCCCGCGGGTATGGCCACTCTCACCTCCGGCGGGATGGCGTCGAAGATCTTTTTGCGCAGACCCGTCACCGTCATGATGATGAAGGCGATGCCGTCTAAAAGGATCAGCACCAAGGCGTTGGCGTAGCTCAGGCCGAAGCCCAAGCAGACGGTGTAGACGAAGAAGGCGTTAGAGCCCATGGCCGAGGCCTGAGCGGCCAAAAGGCCCGAGAGGGCCGTGCCGACGCAGGCAGAGATGGCGGTGGCGATGTAGATGGCATCGTACGACACCCCCTCCAATTGCGAGAACATCCCCGAATTCACCATGAGGATGTAGGCCATGGTCATGAAGGTGGTGAGTCCCGCCAAAACTTCCGTCCTGACGGTAGAGCCCTTCTCTTTTACGGCAAAAAATTTTTCCATGAGGACCTCCTGTTGTAAAAGGAAAACGAAAACCGACGCCGCCCGCAGCAGAGCATGAGAAAATTTTTCGTCTGCCGCCGGCGCCTTTGTTTTTTCAAAAAGACAGCCGCTTCACGACCTGTCTCTTTTTTCTATTATAACACATTTTTTATCTTCGCTTTACACTGACGGACTTATTTACGAGAAGCCGGAGCTTTTAGCTTGTGTGAGATAAAGAAGCAATAGAAGTGTAAAAAATTTTGCCGTTCCCGTCCGGCGTTCCCCAGCGC
>CANQBR010000016.1 GCA_947589605.1 uncultured Phascolarctobacterium sp.
CGGAGGGAGGTAGAGGATATGATGGTAGTATTGTTCGATGAAAAGAAAGTAAGAGAGATCCACGAGTACAATGTCAGGAAAGATGCTTTGGAAGAGGGCAGAGAGGAAGGCAGGGCCGAGGGCATGAAGAGAGGCAGAGCCGAAGGCATCGCTGCCATGGTAGCAGCGATGGCGGAACTTTCTTTGGGAAAAGACGCTATAGCAAAAAAACTTGTGCAGCATTTCCATCTCTCTCCTCAAGCAGCAGCGGCCAAGGTGGAGCAGTATTGGGATCGACGAATATAAAAAAATAAGAAGCAAAATGAGGGAGGGACGCTCAAAAGGCGTCCCTTCTTTTAGTGTGGAGTTTGCCGGGCTTCCACAGCAGAGTCATATAAATCAGCACGCTGTTCAAGGGCCGGGCTCCCTCAGCAGAATCAGAAGGATCTGCTGGATGAACAAGAGGGAGGAAGGAAGTGCCCGGCGCAGCAGAGTCTTTCATCCGCACCCTAACGCTTCTCCCTCTTGTACATCGCGCAAATCTAACGTGAGGCCGAAGTATTTCAAAGAGCAAGAGAGATTTCGAAAAACGAATAGCTTTTCGGCCCTATGCTTTCCGCTTGCATAGGGCCGGTCATTATTGCATACTATACAAGGGCTGTGCTATAATTAACGGCAAAGAGAGAGGAGCTCTCGGCGCCGGCAAAACGGCCGCAGCCCGCGGCCGCAAGGGAAAAGAAAAAGGTGCGGCTCTCGCTTTCACTGGCGGGAGCAAGAGGCGGAGGCTGAAGATGGCTGCCCAAAAACCAACTGCTCAAACCAACGAAGAAGACATCGGCGCCGTTAGGGTGACCGATGAAGTGATACGCATCATGGCCGCGCTGGCCGCTCAGGAAGTGCCGGGGGTCCTGGGCATGAGCGGCGGCTTGGCAGAAGACCTGAGCAGGATGCTGGGCAAAGACACAGCCTCCGAAGGCGTGCGCTTCAAAGTGAACGGCAGCCTTTTGCAGCTCAGCGTTTATCTGAACATGGAATACGGTTACTGCCTGCCGGAGGTGGCCTTGGCGGTGCAGGAAAAAGTCAAAAAGGCCATCGAAGAGATGACCGGCTATCAGGTGAAGAGCGTGGACGTGCACGTTGAGGGCGTGGGGCGGAGAAAAGACCCCTCGCTTTTGCCGGAGCACCCCGGCGAGGCGGAGACCCTCATGGAAAAAAGCATCGCCGACGGCGAAGGAGCCGAGCCGGAAAACGAACTGGACAAAAGACACGCCATGTTTTTTGAGGAGGAATGAAAATGAATCTGGCGGATAGGATAATCCTCACCTTATATACACTGATCATGCTGGCCATCTCGGTGGCCGTGGTGCTGGTGAGCTTAGGCATGGTGGGCTACCACAACCTGTCCATCTTCATGGAGCTTATCAACGGCAACTGGGCCTTTGCTCTGGGGGGCGTCGTCATGTTCCTCGTCAGCCTGCATCTTTTGATTACCGGCATAGGCATCGGCGGCGGTTCTTTGAAGCTGGCGGACGGCGCCGGCGGCAAAGTGACCGTGAGCCGCAGAGCTTTGGAGCACTACATCGAAGATCTGGCAGAGGAGATCTACGGCATCCATCACACCAAGGTAGTGATCAAACTGCAGGAAGAAGCCATCGGCGTGCGCATCAACGCCACCATCGAGCCGGGGATCAACATCCCCGAGGCCACCAAAGACGTGCGGGACAATATCAAGGAGAGCGTGAAGAAGGCCATAGGGGCCGAAGTGAGGGAAGTGGAACTGTTCGTAAAACAGATCAAGGCCAAGGAAGAATAGGAGACCGGTCATGCTTAACGAGATCTTAGCCGATATCTGGCACCACTACCGAGGCAGAGTGCTGTGCTCTCTGGCAGGGTTGTTCGTAGGGAGCCTGTTCTTGTGGCTGGGCTTCTTCGCCGCCCTTTTTCTCCTCGTGTGCACCGCCTGCGGTTTTTATTTGGGCTACAAGCTGGATATGAAAGAAGATATTTTGGAATGGCTGGACAGGATGCTCCCGCCCGGCTATCATCGTTGATCTTTTACAAGGAGCAGGAGGAAAGAGATGAGTCGTCGTACAGCCCGGGAACTGGTTTTGCAAAGTCTCTTCCAGATCGATCTGGCCGGGGCAGAACCGAAGGCCGCTTTGGCTGCCGCCAAGGCCGAACACAGCGGCGGGCAGCTAGAAGAAGCCGCCGTTTATGCGGAAGAGCTGCTGCAGGGAGTGCTGGCCAAATATAAAGAGATCGACGCCAAATTGGCGGCCGCTTCCATAGGCTGGCCTCTGTGGCGGATGCCGGCCACCGACCGCAACATCATGCGGCTGGCGGCCTACGAATTGCTCTACGCTCCCGTGCCCTTGTCGCCGCCCATAGCGATCAACGAAGCGGTGGAGCTGGCCAAAGTTTACGGCACCGACGATTCTCCCCGCTTCATCAACGGCGTGCTGGGCCGCTTGACCCGAGAAAAATAAAACGATGGAGATCTTTTTAGGCATAGACACCAGCTGCTACACCACCAGCTTGGCCGTTATGGATAAAGAAGGCAGGCTGCTGGCCGAAGCCCGCAGGCCTCTCACCGTGAAGGAGGGAGGGCGAGGGCTGGCCCAAAGGGACATGGTGTTCCAGCATGTTAAGAATCTGCCGCTATTGGCTGAAGAATTGTTAGAGGGGAAAGACTATCTTCTCTTGGCGGCAGGGGTCAGCGCCAAGCCGCGCCCCTCGGCGGAGTCCTACATGCCGGCTTTTCTGCCCGGGTTGAGTTTGGGACGTTCGCTGGCTGCGGCCTGCGGCTGTCCCCTTTATACTTTGAGCCATCAGGAAGGGCACGTGGCCGCCGTGCTGTGGCACTTGGGGGACAGTTTCAAGGCAGAAAAATTTTTGGCTCTCCACATTTCCGGCGGCACTACCGATTTGCTTTTGGCGACTGCGGGAGACGATGGCACCCATGCCTTGACTCTTTTGGGAGGGAGCAGCGACCTGCAGGCCGGTCAGTTCGTGGATCGGGTGGGGCAGGCCTTGGGCCTGGGCTTTCCCGCCGGCCTGGCTTTGGAAGCTTTGGCCCGCACCGCCGCCGCTCCTTTGGAACTGCCGGTGGCTTACAGCGGCTATCACATCAGCTTGGCCGGCCCCTGCACCGCAGCTTTGAGAGCTTTGGCCAAGGGTGCCGAGCCTGCTGCTTTGGCCTTAGGGGTCGAGAGGGTACTGGCCCTCAGTTTGGGCCGCCTAATTCGCAGGGCCGCCGCCGACCATGGTTGCAAAGAGCTGCTTTTGGTAGGAGGCGTGGCCGGCAATCTCTATATAAGAGAAGAGATGGAAAAATTGCTGCGGCCTCGGGGCATAACTTTGCATACTGCGCCGCCTCTTTTCAGCAGAGATAATGCCGTGGGCTGCGCCGCCATGGCCAGAGCCCGTTATCTTTTTCAAAAAGAACAGGAACATGGATAAAGCCTTCACCGTAACGGAGCTTACCGCTCACATCAAAAAGCTGCTGGCCAAAGACGAAGAACTGCAGAATGTCATCGTCTCCGGCGAGGTCAGCAATTATAAGCGCTATCCCAGCGGCCACGCCTACTTTACTTTAAAGGACGCAGGGGCCCAGTTGAAGTGCGTCATGTTCAAAGGCAATGCCGCCCGTTTGAACTTCACGCCCCAAAACGGCGATAAGGTGCTGGCCATCGGCCGCATCGCCGTGTACGAAAGAGACGGAGCCTATCAGCTTTACGTCGACATCTTGCAGCAGCAGGGCCTGGGCGCTTTGATGCAGGCCTTTGAAAAGTTAAAGAAGAAATTGGAGGGAGAGGGCCTCTTTGCGGCAGAGAGAAAGCAGCCTCTGCCCTTCTTCCCGGCGGCGGTGGGAGTGATAACTTCTCCCAGCGGCGCCGCAGTGAGGGACATCATCACCGTCGCCCGCCGCCGCGACCCTGCCGTCAAGCTCCTCCTTTATCCGGTGCAGGTGCAGGGGGAAGAAGCGGGAGGCGAGATAGTTCGTGCTTTGAGATTTTTCGCCGCCCACCGAAGCCTGGCCGATGTGCTCATCGTGGGGCGAGGCGGCGGCAGCATCGAAGACCTGTGGGCCTTCAACGAAGAAAAAGTGGTGCGAGCCGTGGCGGCCTGTCCTTTGCCTGTGATCAGCGCCGTGGGCCACGAGACCGATTTTACTTTGACAGACTTCGCCGCAGACAAAAGAGCCGCCACACCGTCTCAGGCAGCGGAGCTGGCAGTGCCGGACACGGGGGCCCTGAGACAGCGGCTGGAGCAATCGCATCGGCGCCTGGCTTTTTTGCTGCAGGCGCGGGCCGAAAAAGCCGAGGCCGCATGGGAGAGGCTGCGGGGAGCATGGGCTTTGCGGCAACCTCTGCACCTTTTGGAGGAAAGGGCCTTGCCTGTAGATGCTGCTTTAGACGGAGCCCGTCGAGCTTTAAACAGTCGTTTGACTGCCGACGGTCAACGCTTGGCAGTGGGGCTGACCGCTTTGGGCGGGCTCAATCCTTTGAGCGTTTTGGCTCGAGGCTACAGCATCACCGCCTGCGAAGGGCACTTGGTGCGCAGCGGCGAGGATGTGCGTTGGGGAGCGGAGTTGGAGACGACGGTGGCCGGCGGCCGGGAAAAGATCGTTTCCGTCGTGCAGGCCGTGGAAGTTTTGAAGGAGCGGGAAAAGAATGGCGACCAGAGCTAATCGAAAAGCAGCGAAGAACATCACTTTCGAAGGGGCGTTGGCAGCTTTGGAGGAGCAGGTGAAACTGCTGGAAGAGGGGCAGCTGACCTTGGAAGAAAGTTTGGAAGTTTATAAATATGCCATGGAACTGGGGGCGATCTGCCGGAAAAAACTGGAAGGGGCCAAACAGGAAGTGGAGAAGATCATAGCAGCCGGCGGCGAAGACTACAAAACGGAGACTTTTGCGCCCCGGGAGGATTGAACATGGATAAGACGGCCTTTAAAGCTTATTACGATAAACAGAGAAAATTGGTGGACGGTTTTTTGGCGGCGCGGATGGAGAAAAAAGGCATTTCTTCCGTGGACGAGGCCATGGCCTACAGCCTTTTGGCCGGAGGCAAAAGATTGCGGCCTGTCATCTTGATGGCCACCGCCGAAGCACTGGGGCAAAAAGGCTACAATTATCTGCCCATGGCCTGCGGCTTGGAGATGATCCACACCTATTCCCTCATCCACGACGATCTGCCTTGCATGGACGACGACGACTACCGGCGGGGGCGCCTCACCAATCACAAAGTGTACGGCGAGGCCATGGCTCTTTTGGCGGGGGACGGGCTATTGACTCTGGCCTTCGAAGTGATGCTGGAGCAGAAGAACGTGCCGCCGTCCGCCCTCATCCAAGCGGTGCGGGAGACTGCCATGTGCGCAGGCAACTTCGGCATGGTAGGGGGGCAGGCTCTGGATCTCACCTATGCGGACAGGGCCGTGAACGCCGAAGAACTGCGCAAGATGCATCAGGGAAAGACCGGCGCTCTCTTCATCGCCGCCGTGAGAGGCGGCGCCGTTTTGGCGGGAGCGAGCAGCGAGCAGTTGCTGGCCCTCACCAAATATGCGGATCTTTTGGGCTTGGCTTTTCAGATCACCGACGATATTTTGGACGTGATTGGCACCGCCGCAGAATTAGGCAAACCCATCGGCAGCGACGCCAAAAATCATAAGTCCACCTATGTCAGCCTCTACGGCTTGGAAGCCGCGGAAAAATTGGCGGAAAAGACCTGCGCCGAGGCTCTCGCTTGTTTGGACTCTTTTGACGAAGGAGCCGATCCTCTGCGCCATATCACCCAAATGCTGTGCAACAGACGGAGCTAGTCATGACAGCGACTTCTTTATTGGAAAATATCGACAGCCCCCGCGATCTTAAGGGACTGGACACGGAGCACCTGGAGCAGCTGGCACAGGAACTGCGGCAGTATATGCTCAAAGTAGTGAGCCGCACCGGCGGGCATTTGGCCCCCAACCTAGGCGTGGTAGAGCTCACTTTGGCTCTCCACTTTGTTTTCGACAGCCCGGCGGATAAGATAGTTTTCGACGTGGGCCATCAATCTTATGTCCATAAAATTTTGACCGGCCGCAGAGAAGCTTTTGCCACTCTTCGGCAGTACGGGGGCCTGAGCGGTTTCCCCAAAGCGACGGAAAGCCCTCACGACGCCTTCGGCACCGGCCACAGCAGCACATCCATCTCCGCCGCCTTGGGCCTGGCCATCGCCAGAGATCTGAAAGGCGAGGACCACAATGTGGTGGCGGTGATAGGCGACGGCTCCATGACCGGCGGCTTGGCCTTCGAAGCTCTCAACAATGCCGGCAATTTGAAAAAGCGTCTCATCGTCGTCCTCAACGACAACGAGATGTCCATCTCCAAAAACGTGGGGGCCATGAGCGAATATCTCGATAAACTGCGCACCGGCGAGACCTACAACTGGCTGAAGGAAAATTTCGAAGAATGGCTGCAGGGCATGGAGGCCGGCAAAGATGTGCTGGCGGCCGTGAACAGAGTTAAGGGCAGCTTGAAATATTTGGTGACGCCGGGCACAGTTTTCGAAGAACTGGGTTTCAAATACTTCGGGCCCGTGGACGGACACGATCTGAAAGCGCTTATCGGCATCTTGAGCGCCGCCAAAAAGATCAAGGGACCGGTGCTCATCCATGTTTTGACCAAAAAAGGGAAGGGCTATGCCCCGGCGGAAGAAAATCCGGATAAATTCCACGGCATCGGCGCCTTCGATCTCACAACGGGCAAAAAAACGGCGGCTCCTGCGGCGCCTGTCACTTATACGGAAGTTTTCGGCCGCACTTTAGCGGCTTTGGCGGATCGAGACGAAAAGATCGTGGCCATCACTGCGGCCATGCCCGACGGTACGGGCCTCAATTATTTTGCCGCCGCTCACAAAGACCGCTTTCTGGACGTGGGCATCGCCGAGCAGCACGCTGTTACCTGCGCCGCGGGGCTGGCCATGGCCGGGGCGAAGCCGGTATGCGCCGTCTATTCCACTTTTGCCCAAAGAGCTTACGACAATATCCTCCACGATGTCTGCCTGCAAAATTTGCCGGTAGTCCTCTGCTTGGACAGAGCAGGGCTGGTGGGCGACGACGGGCCCACTCATCACGGGGTCTTCGATCTCGCTTATTTAGGCAGCCTGCCCAACATGACGGTGATGGCCCCCAAAGACGAAGAAGAACTGCGCCACATGCTCTATACCGCTCTGCAGTTGGGGAGCCCGGCGGCTATTCGCTATCCTCGGGGCAGCGGTTTAGGCGTCCCTTTGAGCGAAGAGGTCCACACTTTGCCGGTGGGCAAGGCCGAGGTGCTTTCTCGGGGCCGCGACGTAATGATCTGGGCCATAGGCAGCATGGTGGCCACAGCCTGTCAGGCGGCGAACCTGCTGCGGGCCCGCAACATCGACTCCGGCGTGGTGAACATGCGTTTTGCCAAACCTTTGGATAAAGAGCTCCTCTTTCGTCAGGCCGAGGAAGTCGGCCGCATAGTCACTTTGGAAGAAGGCGTGTCAGCCGGGGGAGCGGGCAGCAACGTGCTGACCGCTCTCAACGAAGCAAGTCTTTTGCAAAAATGCCGAGTGCTCCCTTTGGGCATCGGGGACAATTTCGTGCCTCACGGCGACAAGACTTTGTTGCTTCGAGATCTGGGCCTCGATGCGGAGGGCGTGGCCCTTAGCATCGAGAAACGTTTCTTTCCCAAGGAGGACTGCTGTGGTTAAAGAGGGCAGGGCCGGCAGGGAGAGACTGGATCAACTTTTGACGGGGCTGGGCCTTTTTACCAGCAGAGCCAGAGCCCAAGCCGCCATCATGGCCGGGCAGGTGCTGGTGAACGGCACAAAAATAGATAAGCCGGGGACGGCAGTGGACCCGGCGGCCGAGATCCGTCTGCTGGGGGAAAAGCTGCCCTTCGTCTCCCGGGGAGGTTTGAAATTGGCCAAGGCTCTGGACAGTTTTCAACTCGACCTGCGGGGACTGACCGTGGCAGACATCGGCGCCTCCACCGGCGGCTTCACCGATTGCGCTCTGCAAAGAGGAGCGAAGAAAGTTTACGCCGTTGATGTGGGTTACGGCCAATTGGCTTGGTCCTTGCGCAGCGACCCCAGAGTGTGCTGCTTGGAGCGGATCAACGCCCGCTATTTGGAACCGCAGCAGTTGGGAGAAGCGGTGGACCTGGTGACCATGGACCTTTCCTTCATCAGTTTGACCAAAGTGCTGCCGGCGGTCAAAAAATTGCTGAAGCCCGAGGGGACCATCATCGCTTTGGTGAAGCCTCAGTTCGAGGCAGGCCGTGAGCAAGTGGGAAAGAAAGGCATAGTGCGCGAGGCGGCAGCCCGAAAAGAGGCCGTCCTCAAAGTGATGGCGGCGGCGGAGGAGCTGGGGCTGCATGCCTTGGGGCTCACTTATTCGCCCATCACCGGTCATGACGGCAACATCGAATATTTACTGCACTTGGGCTTCGCCGAGGCTCGAGTCGACGAGAAACAGGTGGCTCAGACGGTGGCGGACAGCCGCCGGCTGTCGGTCAAAGGTGGCAATGGCAATGAAGAAACGGCTGGGGATCTTTCCCAATCTGAATAAAGAACAGGTGCGCTCCTCGCTGCCGGCTTTTTTAAAACTTTCCCAAGGTGCGGATATCGAGCCGCTGTTATTGAAAGAGTGGAGCGGCGATTTTGACGCACCTACTTTCGATAGCAAGTCGTCTGTCGAACTGGAGAGTTTAGATTACGCAGTAAGTTTGGGAGGGGACGGCACTCTTTTGAAAATGGCGAGGATACTCGCTCCCTATAAAGTGCCCATCTTCGGCATCAATTTCGGCCATTTGGGTTTTTTGGCGGAAGTGGAAGACGGGGACAGTGAAGAAGCGCTCCGCCGTTTGGCTTTGGGCTCCTTCGATCTTGAACGACGAGCCCTGCTGCAGGCCACAGTTTTTGACGGTGAAGATGAGCAAATGACCTGCCACGCTCTCAACGATTTTGTCCTTTACAGAGGACCGCTCGGCAAAATGGCCCGCTTGCATTTTTACATCAACGGCCGTCTTTCGGGCCGCTTGGTGGCCGACGGCTTGGTGGCGGCTACGGCCACAGGGTCCACCGCCTATTCTTTGAGCACCGGCGGGCCTTTGATACAGCCGGAGCTGGAGGTCACCGTCCTCTCGCCCATTTGCGCACATTCTCTCACCGCCCGCACTTTGGTGATACCCAACAGCGAAACGGTGGAGCTGGCGGTGGAAGAAGGCAGCGAGAGCCTTTTATTGGCGGCGGACGGAGAACAGGTGGCCACAGTGACCGATCGTTTGCGAGTGCGTCTCACCAAAAGCCCATACAGTTTAGAGTTTATCAAGCTCACCGGTAGGGACTACTATCAAACTTGGCAGAGCAAATTGTTGCGCCACATTTAAGAGAAGGGCAGGGATGAGACCGGTGAAAGCCAAAAGGTTGGAAAAGATCAAGGAGCTCATCGAAAAATTCCCCATAGGAACACAGGCGGAGCTGACCGCGGCTCTCAGGGATTACGGTATCGAGGTCACTCAGGCCACAGTCTCCCGTGATATCAAAGAGCTGGGGCTGGTGAAGACTCGCACCGAAAAAGGACGCAGTCATTACGCCGTGCCCAAGACTCACGGCGAGATGCTGTCGCCGGAGCGGCTGTTGCGCACCATCAAAGACTGCGTCATCAGCGTGCAGAGCGGCGACGATCTGGTAGTGGTGCGCACTCTGCCGGGCACCGCTCAGGCAGTGGGCTATGCCATCGACAGTCTCAACTGGCCCGAGGTGCTGGGCACCATAGGGGGAGACGATACCCTCTTTATCGCTCCCGTGGGCCGGCGTTTGCTGGGACAATTGATGAAACGGTTGCAGATCTGAAGGCAGGGACGGCTATGTTGAGGGGATTACATGTCCATAATTTCGCTTTGATCGAAGATGCGGCGGTGGAGTTCAGCCCCGGCTTCAATGTTTTCAGCGGTGAGACCGGCGCAGGTAAGTCCATCCTCATCGATGCCTTCGGCGTGGCCCTGGGGGCCCGTGCCTCTTCGGACTATCTTCGCCAAGGAGCGGAGAGCTATTGGGTGCAGGCGGTCTTTTCTTCGGAAGAAGAGGGCGCAGTAAAAGAACTTTTGGCCGAGCAGGGCATAGAGACAGAAGAAGGCGAGCTGCTGCTGCGGCGGCAGGCAGACGCCGGCGGCCGGGGCAGAGCCTTCGTGAACGGAGTGCAGGTGCCGGCAGCTTTTTTGAAAAGACTGGGCAGTTTGTTGGTGGACATCCACGGGCAGCACGAAAATCAGGCTTTGCTGCAAAAAGACAGTCCCCTGCTGTGCTTGGATGCGGCGGGCGGGGAGACCGTTGCCGCTCTTTCGGGCGCTTATAAAACGGCCTACAGCCGTTACCAAGAACTCAAAAAACGTTTGCAGACTTTGGAAAAAGACGGGGCAGCGAGAGAAAGACTGTTAGACAGCTGCCGCTGGGAGATCGGCGAGATCAAAGCCGCCGCCTTAAAGGTGGGGGAAGAGGCAGCTTTAGAAAAAGAAGCCCGTCTGTGGCAGAACAGGGAAAGGATCGCCACGGCCTGCGGCACAGCCCACGCTCATTTGGATAGAGAAGGAACTTGCTTGGCCCATTTGGCGGCAGCCAAACAGGCTCTCACAGCCGCCGCCCGTTACGACGCTGCTTTGGAGCCCCATGTCCAAAACATGGAGGAAGCGTGGCTGACTTTGGAAGATGTGCGGCAGGAACTGGGGGCTTATCTGGAAGAACTGGATATGGACGAGGGCCGTGCTCAGCAGGTGCAGAGCAGGCTGGACGTCATCTATCGTTTGCAAAAAAAATACGGCGGCTCCACCGAAGCGGTGCTGGCCTATTTAAAAGCAGCCGAAGCCCGCTGCGAAAAGTTGGAGAAATTGGAAGAGACCATCGCCGCCGTAAAAAAAGAGCTGGCTCTTTGCGAGGCCGATCTTTTAAACAAGGGAAAGGCTCTCGGCGAGGCCAGACGAAAAACGGCGGCAGTTTTCAGCCGGCAGGTGATGAAAGAGAGCGCCGACTTGGCCTTAGCTCAGGCTCGTTTTGAAGTGGAGCTCGAAGACGCGGGAACTTTTTTGCCCACGGGCATGGATAAAGCTGTCTTCAAATTCAGCGCCAATTTGGGCGAGCCCTTGGGAGAATTGGAGAAAGTGGCCAGCGGCGGCGAGCTGAGCCGTTTGGCCTTGGCCATAAAAACTTGTCTGCGCTCCGTGAAGGGGGCGGCCACCATGGTCTTCGACGAGATCGACAGCGGCGTAGGCGGCCGCACTGCTTTGAGCATGGCGGAAAAGCTTTCCCTGTTGGCCGGGCACGGTCAGGTGGTGTGCGTCACCCATTTGAGCCAGATCGCAGCCTTCGCCGACAGACACATCTTCATCGCCAAAGAAGCGAGAGGCGGACGCACTGTCACCACCCTCAAAGTTTTAGAGGGAGACGAGAGGATAGCCGAGCTGGCCCGCATGGCGGCGGGCAGCGAAGACAGCCGGGCAGCAAGAGAGACCGCCGCAGAACTTTTACAGCGGGCCGATCAATTCAAGGAGGCCGAAAAATGATCAAGAAGATGAGCGACCCGTCTTTAGACGAAAAATATATAGAAGGCAGCGGCAAACTTTGCTTTGACGGCTCTCTTTTAAAAGTGAGGCTGGATCAAGTGCAGCTGCCGGGGGGACGGCAGGCGGCGAGAGAATGGATCCATCATTCCGGTGCCGTGGCCGTCGTCCCCGTTTTGCCCGACGGACGCATCGTGTTGGTGAAGCAGTGCCGTTATCCCATGGGCACGGTGATGTGGGAGATACCGGCGGGAAAATTGGACCACGGGCCGAAGGAAGAGCCCGAAGAGTGCGCCCGCCGCGAGCTGAGCGAAGAGACCGGTTATGAGGCCGCCTCTTGGCAATATCTTCTCACTATCGCCACCACCCCCGGCTTTTCCGACGAAGTGATCCATATATATAAGGCTTGGGACTTGGTGCAGACGGGGCAGCACTGCGATGAAGACGAATTCATAACCGTGGCCGCCTTCACCCTGGAAGAATTGGCCGCCATGGCGAGAGAGGGCAGTCTTTTCGACGGCAAGACCCTCGCCGCCCTCTATGCCGCCGGCATCATGGCTCAAGATCAAAGCAGAACGTAAAATTTTTGCGAGTGCTTTTTCTCTTCGACACTTTAAGAAAAGCTGAGATGAAATGAGGTGACGGACATGAAGAAAAACATTTTGTTCTGGGCCCTGTGTTTCTTCCTTTACGGCGGCGGCACGGTTTTCGCCGCTGCAACAGAGGAAGCGACGACAAAAACTTTGGGCCGGGAGTTTGAGGCTCCCACCCCCTGGGACACAGCCTATCACTGTTGCGGTGCTCCTTATGATGAGCCCTATTATCATCATCCCAAGAGGCACCGCCGCCCTCACTATGACGATCGTTATCTTCCTCCTCCGCCTCCTCCGCATCGGGGACATTACAGAGGAGGAGGGCACCATTACCGCCGTCATCATCACGGCTATCTGTAAGTAAAACCGAAAGAAAAAACTCCCGCTCTCCGACCGCAAGGCCGAAGGGCGGGAGTAGTCGTTTTGCAAAACAGATCGGCGGTCTATTGCTTCCAGGGCACGGCTTTTCTCTCTAAATACTGCAGCAGCAGATTGAAGATGAGGCCCAAAAGGGAGAGGACGATGACACCGGCCATGAGGCGGTCGGTGATCATCAGGTCGCCGTAGTGGAGGATGAGGGCGCCGATGCCCACCTGGGCGGCGATCATTTCTGCCGCCACCAAAAGCAAGAGGGAAGTGCCGGCCGCCAGCCGCAGGCCGGCGAAGATCATGGGCAGGGCATTGGGCAGCACCACGCTGCCCATTATTTTTCCCCAAGTGGCGTTGAAGCTGACCGCCACTTTGATCAAAAGGGTGTCCACGTTCTTGACGCCGGAATAAGTGTTCATGGCCACGGGGAAGAAAACGCCCATGGCGATCATGGTGACTTTGGAAAGTTCGCCGATGCCCAGCCACAGGATGAAGAGAGGCAAGAGGGCGATCTTGGGGATGGGGTAGAGGGCGTTGACCAAGGGGCTGCCGACCCTGTCTGCCAAAGCGGAGGTGCCGGTGACCAAGCCCACGGCCAAGCCTAAAAGACTGCCGCAGACGAAGCCCAAGAAAATGCGGTAAAGGCTGGCCACGAGAGAGAGGCCCACTTCGCCGTCGGCTATCATGATGAAGAGAGCAGTCAAAATTTGCGTGGGCGCCGGCAAAAAGAGAGTAGAGACCAGACCGGCGCGGCAGATGAGCTCCCAGAGCAAAAGCAGGCAGCCGATGGAGACGACGCTGATGTAGCGGGGATAAGTTTTCTGCCAAGAGCTCATGCGGCTGGGCACGTTGTAGACGGTGGTCTTCTGCTGTGCTGTCATTCTTCCACCTCCAAGAGAGCGGCCCGGGCATCCTTGGCGATGTGCTCCCAGATCTCACGGATGAATTCGGCGATGGTCTCGGCATAACAGGGAAGCTCCCGCTCGGAGCGGGGGATGTCGATGGTGACGATCTTGCTCACTTTGCCGGGGCGGCGGGAGAGCAGCACCACTCTATCCGCCAGCATCACCGCTTCTTGGATGTTATGAGTGACGTAAAGAGTGGAAAGACGGGTCTTCTCCCACAGGGTCACCAATTCTTCCTGCATGATGGTGCGGGTCTGAGCGTCGAGGGCGGAGAAGGGCTCGTCCATCAAGAGCAGGTCGGGCTCTATGGCCAAGGCCCGGGCGATGCCCACTCTTTGCCGCATGCCTCCTGACAATTGATGGGGGAAGGAAGTTTCGAAGCCACGCAGGCCCACCAGTTCGATAAAATGCTTCACTCTTTCTTTTTTCTCCGCCTTCTCCATGCCCAAGCACTCCAACCCGAAGGCGATGTTGTCTTCCACGCTGCGCCAGGGGAAGAGGCCCGTCTCCTGAAAGACGATGGCATGGCGGGGGACGCAGCCGGGCGCCACGTCCAAGAAGCGGACGCTGCCGCTGGTGGGCTCCAAAAGTCCGGCAGTGATGTTCAGCAGCGTCGATTTTCCGCAGCCGGAGGGTCCTACCAAAGCTACAAATTCTTCTTCGTTGACCGTCAGGTCGATATCTTCCAGCACCGACAGGCTCTTGCCCCGTTGGTTGACGAAAGTTTTGCTGACGGCTTCTATGGTCAATTTCATTACTGTCCTACCATGCTTTCCGCTGTGCCCCTCGGCACAGAAGGCTTCGCTTCGCCGAGGCCTTTTTGTTTTATGTCCCCTTACAAAAGGGAAAGGCTCCGCTTATTAGAGAAGAGCCTCAGCACCGCCACCGGGACCGAAGTTCGGCTGCGGCGTGAGGCTCCGTTTTCTTGAGCAGACCGAAAAGTATTTTATTTGGCCATGGCCTTTTCCAAGAAGCTGTTGTTCACTACTTGCTTGGCTTCCAATTTGCCGCTCATCATCTTGTTGGCGCTGTACCATTTGATCTGGGTCTCGATGTCGCTGGCCAGCAGTTTGCCGTCTCTGTCGATGTAGGGCAGGCCCAGTTTGATGTCTTCGGCGGGGGCCTTCACGTATTTGGAGGCGATGGCTACCACTTCATCCAACTGCTTGGCATCTTTCTTGGCGATGCAGGCGTCGTAGTAAACGTGGCAGGCTTTGTTGTAGGCCCGCATGAAGCGAACGGCCACGTCTTCCTTCTTCATGAATTCGGGAGAGTAGAAGATAGCGGAGGTCTGGTAGGGGATGACGTCGCCTACCTGCACGATGGCCTTGCCGTAGCCGGCCTTCTCCACTTTGGTTATGTTGGGCTCGTTGAGGATGCAGGCGTCGATCTGTTTGGATTCCAAAGCGGCCATCACGGCGCCCAATTTGCCCAAGGGAACGATCTCGATGTCGTCCAGTTTCAGGCCCTGAGTCTCCAGCATCCTGCCGATCATATAATGGAAGGTAGAGCCTTTTTGGGTGAGGCCGATCCGTTTGCCTTTCAGATCTTTCAGGCCTTTCACGCCTTTGTTGAAATTATCGGCAGTTACCAACAGAGCGGAAGAGATGAAGCCTTTTTCTTCCCGGCCCTTGTCGGCCACGATGCCCAATTGCTGACCGTTGGCGGCCATGTTGTAAAGGCTGGCGGTGATGCCGGTGGCGCCTACGTCTACCTTATTGCTGGCGGTGGCCACGGCGATGGGATGGGCGGCGTCGAACCACTGAGCTTCGATCTCGATGCCTTCTTCGGCGAAGTAGCCCTTATCGATGGCTAAGAAAAGGGGAGCGCTGGAGGTGAGGCGCAGCATGCCCAAGCTGACTTTCGTTTTTTCTTTGGGAGCTTCTTTTTTCGCGGGGGCATCGCCGCCGCAGCCGGCCACCAACAAGAGGGCGGAGGCCAGAAGCATGGCTAAAAGTTTTTTCATGTTCGTTCTTCCTTCCTTAAAAAGTAGTGCAGATATAACTAGTTGTATTGTACACTATTTCCGCAAAAAATTCACTAGCAATTTAAACTTTCGTTTAAACTTTTTTGAGCCGCCGCCCCCATGGTGACCATGATATGAAGAAAGGCGAGGAAAATTTTTCGCGGCAAAAAATTTTATCAGTTGCTCTTAGATCTGTAAGGTTTCTCTTAAAATTTTCTTTGATGAATTCATAGGTTTCTTGATTTTTCCCATGAGGCGCTCTGCCGTTCGTCTTCGACGGCGAGGGTCGCCGACGCTTCTTTGACTTTGAAAAAGATCGACGTGCGCCTCGGCTTTTGCAAAAAATAAATCTTTCGGCGAAGATCGGCGTTCTTTCTCTGAAGCTGCATTTGTTTTTACGAAAGAGCCGCCGCTGTGATATACTATTAAGGAAGATAAAAAGCCGGAAAGAAGGATGAAAGATGAAAATGAGCCGAAGGATCTTCGCCGCCTGCTGCTTCGCTTGGGCCGCGGGCTACGCTCTCGCTTTTGCTCAGCCGCAACTTTTGGCCGAAACCGAATTGAAATGCGGCGGCAAGATCTGCAATGCTCGACTCTGGGGAGAAGTGATGACCGGGGGCTATGCCACCGACCTTTTGCTCATGTTGAAAGATAAAGAAAAGGGGCAGCTGGTCACAGCCTATCGCCCCGACATCAGCGGCGGCTACGGCTGCCGTTTGGAAGCGGTGCCGGTGACCGGGCAGGGAGAGCAATTGCTGGTGACGGTGCAGCAGGGCAATTGGCAGCGGCCCCGGGCAGTGCGGCTTTATGATCTTTCCCGCCCCGAAAAGGTGCGGGTGCTCTTCGATGCCCGCTGCAACTTGGGCCTCATCCGCGGGCTCTTTTTTAACAAAGCCAAAAGTTTATTGACCGTCGTCACAGTAAGCGGCGATGAAGCAAGCACAGCCGTGGAAAAAGCGGAGTGGGAAGGCGGCCCCGAGCAAACGGCACAGTGGAGCGGCTTAGACAGTGCAGTGCCGCTGGATACGGACGGAGACGGTCTGGCCGAGCTGGTGACCGCAGAAACGATCTCTTACGGCGATAAAGCCATCGCCAAATTGGGAGCGGTGTGGCATTTTTCGAAAGAGAGCGAAGAGGCAACTGTCTCTTTGAAAAAAGAGAGCTCTGCCGAGATAAAAAAGGACGAAGCTCCGCTGCCCGAAGCGGCGGCAGAGCCTCAAAAAGAAAAACAAGAGCCGGCAGCCGAGGCCGTTGCGGAAAAAATCGAGCCGCCGCAGGAGGCGCTCCTCTTGTGGCAGCGTAAAAATGTGAGCTTGGTGCCGCAAGAGCCCAAGAAGAGAGACGATAGGAGCGGCGCAGGCTGCAAGACAAGATCTTATCGGGTCTGGCCCGACACTGTCATCCTGCCCGCCGCCGAGGTCACGCTGCCTGTCATCACCGCCGCCGATGCGGCTTTGCAAAATAAGCTCAACGCCGCTTTAGGCAAGCACACGCAAAAACTGCGGCAGCAATCGGCCGAGGGCAAAGCAATAAAGGCCACCTTCCAAGTGCTGACGGCGGCCCCTGCGGTGCTGAGCATAGAGCTGAGCCGAAGCGACGGTGAGAAAATCAGCCGTCATTACGTGAACCTCGATCCTCAAAAAGGCGGCGAGCTGTCGCTCAAGGCTTTCTTGAAAACAGAAGATAAAAAGTTGCTCCCTCATTTGGCCGCTCTTTCTGCCGACAGCAGCGTCGAGCTTTCCCGAGGGCTGCCGGCAAAATGGTTCATCGCCGAGGGCGATAAGCTTTGCTTCGTCGCCGCCGCTGCCGACGGCGAGGAAGAAGCGGTCTGCTTCACTCGCGAGCAGCTGGGCAAATTTTTGCGGCCGGGCTTTTTCGACGCCGAGCAAAAACAGTGACGCCTTCGCCGCGAACCCGGATCCGTCGCCTTCTCTTTATTGCGAAAAAAACGGAGGAGATAAACGGCGCGAGCGATGCGAACAAAGAGCCTCGGCAAGATAAATCTTGATTTTCTTTTCCGCTTAATCTATAATTATCATGATACTTTAGCGAAAAAAGCAATGTTTCGGATAAAGGCCTCGGCCGCACAAGACGGGCAGGGGCGAAGGAGGAGTTCCTTAACATGATTGGTTTTTCCTTGAACCGTGGCGGAAAACTGTTGGCGGTCGCCGTGGCGCTGGGCCTTGCGGCAGGGCTGGGCGGCTGTAAGAAACAGACACAGAATCAGCAGGCCGCCGTCGTCCCGGTAAGGTCCATGCAGGTGATCAAGCGGGATACTCCCATGCTTTACGATTACACCGGCTTTATCGAAGCCCGTCAGGAAATGAATCTGGTGGCTCAGGTCAGCGGCCAGATCACCGGCAAATATTTCAACGGCGGCGATACGGTGCAGGCCGGGCAAGTGCTCTACACCGTAGATTCCCGTACCTACGAGGCCGCGCTGCTCAATGCTCAGGCCAATTTGGCCAACGCCCGTGCCGCTTTGGCCAACGCTTCCATCGATGCCGAGCGCTACATCAAACTTTACGAGCAAAACGCCGTGTCCAAACAAATGATGGACAACGCCGTGATGCAAAGAGATCAGGCTCGGGCCAGCGCCGGGGCCATGGAGGCTCTTTTGCGCAGCGCTCAAGTGAATATGGAAGAAACTCGTGTGAAGGCGCCTTTCAACGGACGCATCGATACTACGGCTCTGGAAGTGGGCAACTACGCAGTGGCCGGGCAGACCGTGCTGGGCAAGATCTCCGACACCGACCCGGTGTTCGTGAAGTTCAGCATCGCCGAGCCCGAGTATCTGCAATTGAGCGCAGCTAACAGCGGCGGCGGAGCAGCCCTCGACGATCTCAGCATCATCCTCAGCGACGGCAGCACTTACGAATTGAAAGGCAGAGTGGCCGAAGTCAACAGAGGCATGAGCGACAACACCGGCACTTTGACCGTAAAAGCTTTGTTCGATAACCCCAAACGGCGGCTGCTCCCCGGCATGTTCGCCCATCTGCAGGCTCAGGGCGGCATCAAAAAAGATGCGCTCCTCATCCCTCAGCGGGCAGTGACGGAGATGATGTACAAGCGTTTCGTTTACGTCATCGGCGCCGATAATAAAGTATCGATGAAAGAGATAACTTTAGGTCCGATCGTGGGCCGTCTCTATATGGTCGAGAGCGGGTTGGACGGCAGTGAGACTTTGGTGGTAGAAGGCACCGGTCATTTGCGTCAGGGCATGCAGGTGAAAGCCGAGCCCATGACCGAAGCCGATCTGGATACTACCGGTAAGGTAGCACAGCAATAAGGAGACAGTTTAATGGCAAGATTTTTCATTGACCGTCCGGTGTTCGCCATAGTGCTGGCCATCCTCATCACCCTTTTGGGCACCTTGGCGGGCCTCAGTCTGCCCATAGCCCAGTATCCTCAGATCACCAAGCCCCGTATCAGCGTGGAGACCTATTATGTAGGCGCCAGCGCCGATATCGTAGAAGAGTCGGTGGCCCAGGCTATCGAGCAAAAAGTAATGGGCGTGGAGAACATGCTGGACATGAACTCCACCAGCACCAGTTCCGGGCAGTACATACTGAACGTTCAGTTCAATTTGGAAAAAAATGCGGACATCGCTTCAGTAGAAGTTCAAAACCGCGTTTCTCAGGCCAACTCGTCCATGCCGACGGAGGTAATGAACTACGGCATAACCACAGCCAAAGAATCGGCGGAGACTATCATGTACTTCGCCCTCTATTCTCCCAATAAAACTTACGACGCCATGTTCCTGCGCACTTACGCCGACGCCAACTTCTTGGATGCGGTGAAGAGGGTGAAGGGCGTATCTACGGTAGAAGAATACGGCCCCGAATATTCCATGCGCATTTGGCTGGACCCGGAGAAGATGGCTCAACTGGGCGTCAGCGTCGACGATGTGTCCAATGCCATCAAGACCCAAAGCGTGCAGATACCCGTAGGCTCCATCGGCACCCGTCCTTCGGCTGCCGAGCAGGAAAAGGCCTATTCGGCCAGCGCCAGAGGCAGGCTCACCACCCCTGAGGAGTTCGGCAATGTGATCATCCGTTCGCAAAACGGCGACAATCTCAAACTGAGAGACTTCGCCACCATCGCCCCCGGCCCTCGCAACGATCTCACCTACAGTACGCTGAACAGAGGCGATTCGGTAGTGTTCGACGTATCCCTTACGTCCGATGCCAACGCCATCGAATCGGTAAGGAACATCAAAGAAGTGCTGGAAGATGCCGAGACTCGTTTCCCCGACGACATGAAACTTTTGGTGGTGCAGGACAACACTCAGTTCATCACCGAATCCCTGAGCAAAGTAGGGCACACCTTCGTAGAAGCGCTGCTCTTGGTCATCTTCGTGGTGTTCATTTTCTTGGGCAGCTGGCGGGCCACCATGATACCCCTTTTGGCGGTGCCTGTTTCTTTGGTGGGCACCCTCGCTTCCTTCGTCCTTTTGGGTTTCACCATCAACACCTTGACAGCCTTCGCCATGATCTTGGCCATAGGCCTGGTGGTGGACGATGCCATCGTAGTAGTAGAAGCTGTTGAGCATCACATCCAAGATAACGGGATGAATCCTCGTGAAGCCACCTATAGGGCAATGAACGAAGTGTCGGGCCCGGTAGTGGCCATCGCCTTCGTGCTCAGTGCGGTGTTCATCCCCGTGGCTTTCACCGGCGGCACCGTCGGCGAACTTTATAAACAATTCGCCATCACCGTATCCGTCTCCATGATGCTCTCGGCCATCATAGCCCTCTCTCTCACCCCGGCCCTTTGCGCCCTTCTTTTGGTGAAAAAGGACGAGGATCAGGCACCTAAGGGCTTCATCGGCAAGATCATCGCCGGTTTCAACGCTTGGTTCACCCGCACCTTAGCTAAATACATCAATGGTGTGGAGGTCTGCATCCGCAAGGCCAAGCTGGTGCTGTGCTGCTTGGTGGTGGTAGTGATCTGTATCGGCGCTTTAGCCAAAGTCACTCCCACCGGTTTCGTGCCTACAGAAGATCAGGGCATGACCGCCGTTTCTGTGGCTCTGCCGGAAGGTGCGTCCAGCAATCGCACTCAGCAGATCTTAGATTTCTTGAGCGGTGAAGCCGAAAAGCTGCCCGGCGTACAGAACGTCATGGCTGTAGGCGGCGTGGATATCACCAGCAGCTCCGATAAGATATCCAGCGGCCTCTTGGTGGTGGCCATGAAGGACTATAGCGAAAGAGACAACACCGTGCAGGACGTTATCCCCATGATCGGTGCGCTGGGTGCCAAGATACCCGATGCCACCGTTATGGCCTTTCAGCCGCCGTCTCTGCCCGGCGCCTCCAACACCGGCACTCTCAGCTTATACATCATGAACCTGAGCGGCGAGGATGTGGCTACCATGTCCGGCCGAGCCAACGAATTTTTGACCAAAGCTCGCCAGCGGCCGGAGATCGGTGTTATCTACACCACTCTTAATCCCAACACTCCCGTTTATAAATTCGACGTAGACAGAGAAAAGGCCGAGTCTCTCAACGTGCCGGTGTCCAGCGTCTTCTCTGCTCTGCAGGCCTTTTTGGGCGGCTCCGAGATAAGCGACATCAACAGCTTCGGCCGTATTTGGAAAGTTGTGATGCAGGCCGATCCTCAGCATCGCACCGAGGCCGACGATATGAGGTACTTCTTCGTTCGCTCCAACAACGGCACCATGATCCCTCTCAATACTCTGGTGAGACCCCGCAAGGAAAACACTTCCGTCGTGCTGACCAGATATAACGGTGCCAGTGCCTTCAAGATCGCCGGCGACCCGGCTCCGGGCTATTCCTCCGGTCAGGCCATGGCGGCCTTAGAAGAAGTAGCAGCCGAAGTGTTGCCCGTAACTTATACGATGGAATGGGCCGATCAGAGCCGCGATGAGATAGAAGCGGGCAGCCGCTCTACTCAGATCTTCATCATCTCGCTGATCTTCGTCTTCCTCTGCTTGGCTGCTCTTTACGAGAGCTGGACCATCCCTCTGGCGGTGGTATTGTCGGTTCCTTCCGCCGTTTTCGGCTGCTTCCTCTCTCAATATTTGCGGGGGCAGAACAACGACGTGTACATGCAGATAGGCCTCATCACACTGATAGGCTTGGCGGCCAAAAACGCCATCCTCATCGTAGAATATGCCAAGATGAACATGGAGAACGGCATGGACGTGGTCCATGCGGCGGTGGAAGCGGCTCACATAAGGCTGCGCCCCATTTTGATGACCTCCTTCGCTTTCATCTTAGGCTGTCTGCCCTTGGCAGTGGCCACCGGCCCCGGCGCCGGCGCCCGTATCTCCATGGGCAATGCGGTCGTGGGAGGCATGACGGTAGCTACCGGCTTCGGTATCTTCCTGATCCCCGTGCTCTTCGTAGTGGTGGAGCGCTTCTTCGACCGCAAACATAAAACCGAGTAGAACGACCTTCGGTCGTGTCCACAGATAGCACATCTCATTCATCCCTTTTTTGCCTTACTTTGTTTTGCTTTGACCCCATCAGCCTTCCCCGGGCGATGGGGTTCCTTTTTTCTTCGCCCTTGTGAAAAGACGGTAAGATGACGTATAATGAAAAAAGAAAGGACTGCCGTACTTTGGGCGGCGGGTCCGACACGAGCCGGGAGGGCAGAGCATGGCCGCAGAACAGAAAAAAAGTTTTTACTGGGAACTTTTCAAGTCCACTTTTTTGATCAGCGCCTTCACCGTAGGAGGCGGTTATGTGATCATCCCTCTTTTAAAGGCGAAGTTTGTGGATCAGTATCACTGGCTGGAAGATAAAGAGGCTTTGGATATGGTGAGCTTGGCTCAAACCGCCCCGGGGGTGGTGGCGGTGAACGCCTCTATCATCATGGGCCTGAGGATGGCCGGCCGGGCGGGGATGCTGACCGCTCTTTTCGCCACGGTGCTGCCTCCTCTGGTCACCATCTCTTTGATCGCCTATTGTTACAATTTCGTGGTGGGCAACACTTACGTCCACTACTGTTTGGAAGGGATGCAGTGCGGTGCCACCGCCATCATCATCGATGTGGCCTATAATTTATTGCGCAAAGAAGCAAAAAAGAAACTTTTTTTGCCTCTGGCCATCATCGCCGGCACTTTTGCGGCCAATTACATACTGGATTGGAACATCATGTACATCATTTTATTCAATGCTTTGCTGGGCTGCTTCTTCATGCAGGGCGCCCGTTACAACTGAGGAGGAGCCATGCTGAGTCTGCTCATCGACTTGTATATCAGCTTCTTTTTGGTGGGCTTGGTCTGCGTGGGCGGCGGCTACGCCTCCGTGCCCCTCATCCAAAAACAGGTCATCGACCTGCACGGGTGGCTGACGGTCCAGGAATTCATGGATATTTTCGCCATCAGCCAAATGACCCCCGGGCCCATCGGCATCAATGCGGCCACCTTCGTGGGCACCAAACTGGCGGGAGCGGCCGGGGCCGTGGCCGCCACCTTGGGCTTCGTCACTCCTTCGGTGCTCATCATGAGCGTTTTGGCCTACATCTTCGCCAAATACGGCGACGTGGGACCGGTGCGGGGCATATTGAACGGCCTGCGGCCGGCGGTTGTGGCCCTCATCGGCGGCGCTGCCCTAGTGTTCACGGCCATGGTGGTGTTCGGCGACGTCGGCATCCGCGGCTTGCCCGAACGGATAAATTTTTGCAATGCGGCGGTGGTCCTCATCGCTTATGTTATCGTGAGGAAGAAGATCTTAGGTGTCATCCACACCCTGCTGGTCTCCGGACTGCTGGGCCTTCTCTTCAACAGCTTGGCCGCCTTCTTCAAAGGCTGAAAGGAGAAACTTATGGACCTGCTCAACGATCCCGACAGTTATCCCTGTCCTTCCCGCCGCGGCCTGGTCTTCGGCCGCCACGGTATGGTGTGCGCCAGTCAGCCTTTGGCGGCTCAGGCCGGCTTGCGGATGCTGCAGGCAGGGGGCAACGCCGTCGATGCCGCTTTGGCTGCGGCTATCTGTCTCACGGTAGTAGAGCCTACCGGCAACGGTCTGGGCAGCGATGCCTTCGCTTTGGTGTGGAGCAAAGGCAAATTGTACGGGCTCAACGGCAGCGGCTATGCGCCCTCCCTTCTCAGCCTTTCCGCTTTGGCCGCCAAAGGCATCAAAGATAAATTGCCTCAACGGGGCTGGGAGACGGTCACCGTCCCCGGTGCTCCTTCGGCCTGGCAGACGCTGCACCGCCGCTTCGGCCGTTTGCCCTTCGCCCGTTTGTTCGAGCCGGCCGTCGATTACGCAGAGGGAGGCTATCCTCTCACTCCCGTCATCGCCGCCTTGTATAAAAAAGCGTGGGACACTTTCGCTCCCTATCGGGGCAGAGAAGAGTTCGCTCCTTTTTTCGCAACTTTCTTTCCTCAAGGGCGGGCGCCCAAAACGGGAGAAGAAGTGAAACTGCCCTTTCACGGACGCACCCTGCGGGAGCTGGCCGCCACCTATTGCGAAAGTTATTACCGCGGTCCTTTGGCCCGGGCGCTTTTGGACTTCAGCCGCAAGACCGGCGGTTATTTGGAAGAAAAAGATCTGGCGGACTACGGGGCCGAGTGGGTGGAGCCCATCTCTTTGAATTATCGCGGCTATGATGTGTGGGAGCTGCCGCCTAACGGCCACGGCATCACCGCCCTCATCGCTTTGGCGATCATGGCAGGTTTCGAGTTCAAACCTCAAGAAAGAGAGAAGCCTTTGGCCTGGCATCGGCAGATAGAAGCCATGAAGCTGGCCTTTGCCGACACCATGTTTTATGTGACGGACCCCCGTTACATGCGGGGCAGGGCAGAAGCACTGCTGGACCCTGCTTACATCAAAGAGCGCCGCTCTTTGATCGGGGATAGGGCCCTGAGCCCTGCGCCCGGCGATCCTTTCGGCGGGGGCACAGTGTATCTCAATGCGGCGGATGACGAGGGGAACATGGTCTCTTTCATCCAAAGCAACTACATGGGCTTCGGGTCCGGCATCACGGTGCCGGGCACGGGGATAGCGCTGAACAATCGCGCCCTCGGCTTCAGCCTAGACCCCCGGCGGGACGGCTGCCTGGCCCCGGGGAAGAAGCCTTATCATACCATCATCCCAGGTTTTCTGAGCAAAGACGGAGCGCCCGTCGGTCCTTTCGGAGTGATGGGCGGCTACATGCAGCCTCAGGGCCATGTGCAGATAGTGATGAACATGATCGATCATGGGCTCAATCCTCAGGCGGCGCTGGATGCTCTTCGCTGGCAATGGGTAGGAGAAAAGCGGGTGCAGGCAGAGCCGGGGACAAACGAGGGTCTGATCGAAGAACTGCGGCGGAGGGGCCACGAAGTGACGATCGGGCAGTCCATCGATTTCGGCCGGGGGCAGATCATCTTGCGCTTGCCCAACGGCCTCTTGTGCGGGGCCACAGAACCCCGGGCCGACGGGGCGGCAGCCGCATGGTAAAGCTCGTGGCAAAACCGTAAATAAGCAACACTTATCTATAGGCAAAAAAAGGAAGAGAGTCGAGGCTCTCTTCCTTTTCCTATGGGCATATTTTGTTGGAGCAAAAGTGCTCAGCTGTGATAAAAAATACGGTAAAGATTCATACGTCGTCTCTGGGGGAGCAGCGGCGACGGCCGCGAAAAAACTTTTACGCTTTCCTTTGCGTCAAAGCTCTTTTTTCATCCAAATGTGAGGGCAGCCTTCGTCGTCGGCAACGGCGCCGAATTTTTCATAGCCCGCTTTTTCGTAAAAAGCGGTCCGCCGGCATTGAGCGTGCAAAGCGACGGATCTGCCGCCAACGGCCCGGACGTAATTTTCCGCTTCCTGCAGCAAAGCGGAGCCGAGCTTTTGTCCCCGCCGTTCTTTGGCCACCGCCAGCCGGCCCAGTATATACGTTTTTTCTTCTTCGCCTCGAAAAATGCGGCAGGTGGCGGCAGGGGCCCCGTCGTCGGCGAAGAGCACCAAGTGAACGGCTGTTGCGTCGATCTCGTCGAATTCGTCGCGAAAGCCCTGCTCTTCTACGAAAACTTTTTGCCGCAGCTCGCGGGCGCAGGCGGGCAAACTTTTACAGATGACTGTTTTCATACCCTCTCATCCTCATAAAGGACGGCTTGTGCCGCCGTCCGTCAAAAATTATAACACGAGCGGGCGGTGAGCACAATGTTGCGAGAAAGTGTTGCCGATCATTTTATCCCCATGGCGGACAACATTTGACAAATTGACGGGCGCAGGCGGCGCTCGGGCTCTTGCATGTTGCAAAAAAGCGTGGTATAATAGCACATGCTTGCGGCACGGGCCGCGAAGCTTTTCGGTACAAGTGGGCCTGTAGCTCAGTGGATAGAGCGGTAGCCTCCGGAGCTACGTGCGATGGTTCGATTCCATTCAGGCTCACCACTTGACCTTATCAGCGCCGCTCTCTGTTCTGAGAGGGGCGCTTTTTCAAAGCAAGGCCGCAGCCGGCGCAAAGGAGCGGGAGCATGATCAGCATCAAAGGCACAGTGCGTTTCGGAGAGACCGATATGATGGGGCTCATCTATCATCCTAATCTCCTTTGTTATTTGGAAATGGGCCGCATCGCCTACCTGCAGGCCTTGGGCATCACTTTGGAAGAATTGCTGGCCGCCGGCATCGCCTTTCCCTTGCGGGATTGTCAGGTAAGTTTCAGAAAACCTCTCACTTACGGCGACGGCTACGAAGTGCGCACGCGGCTGGCCGACTTCAACCGGGCCAAGATGGAGTTCACCTATAAAGTGATACGGACAAAAGACGGAGAGACGGCGGCCCAAGGGCGCACGGTCAATGTCTTCACCGACAGCAAGGGGAGCATCCTGCGTCTGCCTCCGCCGTGGTGTGATAAATTGTTCGCCGCTTTGCGGCAGGAAAGAGAGGAGGACGGGCATGAGCGAGTTGAATGAGCAATACACCATCGTGCCGGTGGCCACGCCCATCCTCACCCATCACGACGACATCTGTCAGGCCGTCCTCACCTACGGAGCGGGACTCATCGGTCCTAACGATGTGGTGTGCGTGGCGGAAAGCGTGGTAGCTATAACCCAGGGGCGGGCTTTGCGCTGCGAAGAACTGCACCCCGGCCTGCCTGCCAAAATACTTTGTTATCTTTTTCCGTCCAAGGGCAGCATCGCCAGCCCTTACAGCATGCAGGCGCTGATAGCGGCGGAAGGATTGGTGCGGGTGCTCTTCGCCATCCTCTGCGGCTTTGCCGCCAAGTGCGTGGGCGTCAGCGGCGTCTTCTACCGTTTGGCCGGCAAACAGGCCCGTCTCATCGACGACGTCACCGGCACCATGCCCCCCTACGACAAGCACATCGTTTACGGGCCGGAGGAGCCGGAAGCGGTGGCCTCAGCCATCGCCGCCGCCTGCGGCTGCTTCGGGGGAGCCGTGGCCGATGTGAACGATCTTAAACGCAGCGCCGTGCTGGGAGTGAGCAAGGGAGTGGACGCGGATAAAGTGGCCGCCATCCTCATCGACAATCCCTTCGGCAACGCCAGCCAAAAAACTCCCATCTGCATCATCAAAGATTATGCGGCAGGCTAGGAGGTAAAGAAGATGATCGTGGCTTTGGAGGTCCTCGTCCTCCTTTTGACCGTGACGGGAGCAATCGTCTTCCTATATATATTGAAGCAGGGCGACGCCCGCCTGATTTTTTCCGTGGATGAACGGAGCAGGGCAGGGGCGGCCATGGTGCAGCCGGGGCGGTTGTGTTTTGCGATCACCGTTCCCTTTGCCAACAGCGGACGGCAGGAGGGCACCATCCTGGATGCCTACTTGCGCATCTATCTGCCCCAGGAGCAGTACGACGGCTGTTTGCTGCGGGGCAGAGTGAACGTGAGCACAGCTTTGCGGGACGACGATTATTTCGAAGCGATGCTGGTGCCGGCGGGACAGCGGGGCGAGTTGCTCTTGAGATTGGAAGTTTATCCCCGCCGCGGGCTGAGTTTGCAAGAAGCGGTGGCCGGCCTGCCCGATGTGGATATCGCCCTCTTGGCCGAATGCCGCGGACGCAAAGAACTCTACACCGTGAAAAAATATTTCACCTTGGAAGCAGAAGAGGTAAAGGCTCTGCTCTCTTGATGCTTTCATTCGAAGGATCGTGCAAAAGGTCCGAAGGACGGCGATGAACGCCCCTTCGGGCCTGCTTTTCTTTTTCAAAAAGAATTTCACAAAAATTTTACAAAAAATTTTTGCGAAGAGATCAAAAAAATTTTGCTCGCTTCTTCGGCGGCGCTGGCTTTTTCAAAAAAGAAAAAATCGTTTCAGCGAGGGCGCGAGAGCTCCGAAGTTTTCAAAATTGTTTCATCGTGGCCGCAAGAGCTTTGAAATTTTCAGAAAATGTAAACAAAAAACGGTCTTTCTTCATTTCAAAAGAGCGAAGGCAGCGAAGGAAGAGGTCAGAAACACACGGAGAAGTGTAAATGAAGGGGCTTGCAGTGAGCCTTTCTTTGCGGAAAACGCGAGAGGCGACGCGGCCTCGGGCCCGTTGACAGACTTTGTTTAAGATGTTACAATACATAAGTATCGTCTGCCACGGCCACGAGGAGGGAGTACTATGCCTTTAAAGGCTTTGGAAGAAAGCGGACACTGCTGCTGCGGCATCAAGCAATGCGAGAAGGCAGTGCAAAAAGGCAGAGCCCTGCGGGTCTACATCGCCGCCGATGCGGAAGAGCGTTTGGTGGCCGGGCTGCGCGCCCTCTGCGCCGAGGCCCGGGTGGAAGTGATCGACGCCTGCGATATGGCCGAATTGGGCCGCTCCTGCGGCATCAAAGTGAAAGCCGCCGCCGCCGCTCTCTTGGCCGAGTGATATTTTTACAGCGGTAGAGACCTGTTCTCAGGTTTTTATAAAATCAAATCTAATTGTTTGGAAAGGAGGTGCCGATATGCCTACTATCAACCAACTGGTGCGCAAGGGCAGAGAAGTGCTGAAAAGCAAATCGACTGCTCCGGCTTTGAAAGAGTGCCCGCAAAAGCGGGGCGTTTGCACTCGTGTTTACACCACCACTCCCAAAAAGCCCAACTCCGCTTTGCGCAAAGTAGCCCGTGTCCGTCTCACCAACGGCATCGAGGTCACAGCTTACATCCCCGGCATCGGCCACAATCTTCAGGAGCACAGCGTGGTCCTGATCAGAGGCGGCAGGGTGAAGGATCTGCCCGGCGTGCGTTACCACATCATTCGCGGTGCTCTTGATACGGCTGGCGTAGCCAACCGCAACCAGGGCCGCTCCAAGTACGGAGCCAAACGGGGCAAGGCCAAAAAATAAACCGCCTGTCCCTATGAACTGAGAATGATAAAGGAGGAACGCATATGCCGAGAAAAGGCCCTGTAACAAGAAGAGACGTATTGCCGGATCCGGTATACGGCTCCAAACTTCTGACACGTTTTATCAATAAGGTCATGCTGGATGGCAAGAAGGGCGTAGCCCAACGCATTGTCTACGATGCCTTCGATATCATCCATTCCAAGACCGGCAAAAATCCCCTCGAGGTATTCGATGCAGCCATGCAGAATGTAATGCCCCTTTTGGAGGTGCGGGCTCGCAGAGTAGGCGGCGCCAACTATCAGGTGCCGGTGGAAGTGCGGGCCGAAAGAAAGACCACTTTGGGCATCCGCTGGCTGGTAAATTATTCCCGCCTGCGCGGGGAGAGGACCATGGCCGAGAGAGTAGCCGCTGAGGTACTGGACGCATCCAACGGTACGGGCGCTTCCGTCAAGAAACGGGAAGACACCCACAAGATGGCCGAAGCCAACAAGGCTTTCGCCCACTACCGCTGGTAGCAGCCTCGGACTATTTTCCTAGGAGGATTAAAGAGTGGGAAGAGAAATTCCGCTTGAAAGAACCAGAAACATAGGCATCATGGCCCATATCGACGCCGGTAAGACCACGACTACCGAACGCATCTTGTTCTATACCGGCAAGACCCACAAACTCGGCGAGGTGCATGAAGGCGCCGCTACCATGGACTGGATGGTGCAGGAGCAGGAGCGGGGCATCACCATCACCTCCGCCGCCACCACCTGCTATTGGAGCGGTTCTCAGCGGCAATACGACAAGCACCGCATCAATATCATCGACACACCCGGCCACGTAGACTTCACCGTAGAGGTAGAGCGCTCCCTGAGAGTGCTGGACGGCAGCGTAGCCGTGTTCTGCGCCAAAGGCGGCGTAGAGCCTCAGTCGGAGACCGTGTGGCGGCAGGCCGACAAGTACCATGTGCCCCGTCTGGCCTACGTCAACAAAATGGACATCACCGGCGCGGACTTCTACAACGTGGTGAACATGATGAAGGAGCGGCTGGGCTCCAATGCGGTGCCCATCCAGTTGCCTATCGGTTTCGAGGACAGCTTCCAAGGCATGATCGATCTGGTGAAGATGCAGGCCATCGTTTACGACGATGCTCTGGGCAAGGAAGAGGAGTTCATCCCCATCCCCGCCGATATGCTGGAAAAGGCCAAAGAGTATCGCACAGCCCTCATCGAGGCCGTGGCCGAGGGCGACGACGAGTTGATGATGAAGTACTTGGAAGGGGAAGAACCTACCGAGGAAGAACTGATGGCCGCCATCCGCAAACAGACCATCGCCTGCAAGATGAACCCGGTGTGCTGCGGTTCTTCTTACAGGAACAAAGGTGTGCAACCTCTTCTGGACGCCGTGGTGGCTTACATGCCCGCCCCTACCGATATCCCGCCCATCAAAGGCGTGGATCCGGCCGACGGCAAAGACGACGAGCGGCCCTCCAGCGATGAGGCGCCTTTCGCAGCCTTGGCCTTCAAGATCATGACCGACCCCTTCGTGGGCAAGCTGGCCTTTTTCAGAGTTTATTCCGGCACCCTCACCGCAGGTTCTTATGTTTATAACTCCACCAAAGGGAGAAGAGAGCGCATCGGTCGCATTTTGCTGATGCATGCCAACCACCGGGAAGAGACGGAAAAAGTTTACGCCGGCGATATCGCCGCTGCCGTAGGCTTGAAGGATACCACCACCGGCGACACTCTGTGCGACGAGAAGGACGAGATCATTTTAGAGTCCATGGTCTTCCCCGAACCGGTGATCTCCGTAGCGGTGGAGCCCAAGACCAAACTCGATCAGGACAAGATGGGCTTGGCTCTGGCCAAGTTGGCCGAAGAGGATCCTACGTTTAGGGTGCACACCGATCACGAGACTTCTCAGACCATCATTTCCGGCATGGGCGAGCTGCACTTGGACATCATAGTAGACCGCTTGCTGCGGGAGTTCAAAGTGGGCTGCACCGTGGGCAATCCTCAGGTGGCTTACCGGGAGACCATCCGCAAGAGCGTGAAGGCGGAAGGCAAGTTCGTCCGTCAGTCCGGTGGCAAGGGCCAGTACGGCCACTGCTGGTTGGAGCTCACGCCGCGTGAGCCCGGAGAAGGCTTCCTCTTCGAGAACAAGATCGTGGGCGGCGTCATTCCCAAGGAATACATCCCCGCTATCGAGGCCGGCGTCAAAGAAGCAATGGAGAACGGCGTAGTGGCCGGGTATCCCATGGTGGATATCGGCGTCAGCGTCTACGACGGTTCCTTCCACGAGGTCGATTCTTCGGAGATGGCCTTCAAGATCGCCGGGTCTATCGGCTTCAAAGCCGGAGCCGAAAAGGCCAACCCGGTCATCCTGGAGCCGGTGATGAAGGTAGAGGTGCTGGTCCCCGAAGTTTACATGGGCGATGTTATCGGCGACATCAATTCCCGTCGCGGTCGCATCAACAGCATGGAGCTGCGCAACGGAGTGCAAGTCATCGACTGCTTCGTGCCTCTGGCCGAAATGTTCGGCTATGCCACCGACCTGCGGTCTAAGACCCAAGGCCGCGGCAACTACTCCATGGAAGTGGACCACTACGAGGAAGTGCCGAGGAACATCTCCGAGGCTATCGTAGCCAAAAACAAAGGTGTCAAAGCTTAAGCATACCATACATTCCCATCATGCACATTAAGGAGGTATACCCAAATGGCAAAGGCAAAGTACGAAAGAACTAAACCCCATCTGAATATCGGCACCATCGGTCACGTTGACCATGGCAAGACCACTCTGACCGCCGCTATCACCAAAGTGCTGGCAGCAAAAGGCCAGGCCGAATTCATGGATTACTCCATGATCGATAAGGCTCCCGAAGAAAGAGAGCGCGGCATCACCATCAACACCGCCCATGTAGAGTACGAGACCGATAAGCGTCACTACGCTCACGTTGACTGCCCCGGGCATGCCGACTATGTTAAGAACATGATCACCGGCGCAGCTCAAATGGACGGCGCCATCTTGGTAGTATCCGCCGCCGACGGCCCTATGCCTCAGACCCGCGAGCACATCCTGCTGGCCCGTCAAGTAGGCGTTCCCGCCATGGTAGTTTACCTGAACAAGACCGATATGGTAGACGACCCCGAGCTTTTGGAGTTGGTAGAGATGGAAGTAAGAGAGTTGCTCAGCTCTTACGACTTCCCCGGAGACGACATCCCCGTTATCGCCGGTTCTGCTCTTAAAGCTTTGGAAGGCGACCCCGAGCAGCAAGAGAAGATCATGGAGCTGATGAATGCGGTAGACGAATACATTCCTCTGCCCGTTCGCGCCACCGATAAACCCTTCCTGATGCCCGTCGAGGACGTATTCACCATCACCGGCCGCGGCACTGTTGCCACCGGTCGTGTAGAGCGCGGCACCGTTAAAGTCGGCGACACCGTAGAGATCGTAGGCATGAAAGACTACAAGAAATCTACCGTCGTTACCGGCGTTGAGATGTTCCGCAAACTGTTGGACGAGGCAGTAGCCGGCGATAACATCGGCTGCCTGCTCCGCGGCATCGACCGTAAAGAAGTTGAGCGCGGCCAAGTGCTGGCAAAACCCAACAGCATCCATCCCCACACCAAATTCAAAGGCGAAGTTTACGTGCTGACCAAAGAAGAAGGCGGCCGTCACACCCCCTTCTTCAACGGCTACCGTCCTCAGTTCTACTTCCGCACCACCGACGTTACCGGCGTGACCAACCTGCCGGAGGGCACCGAAATGGTAATGCCCGGCGATAACGTGACCATGACCATCGAGCTGATCACCCCCATCGCCATCGAAAAGGGCCTGCGCTTCGCCATCCGCGAGGGCGGCCGTACCGTAGGCGCCGGTGTAGTATCCGAGATCATCGAAGACTGATAGCAAAGTTTAACAAAGTCCCCTTTTGATGTGAGGGGACGGAAAAGTCCCCTCACATCGTTCTATGTCAGAATGTTTACAGTATGGTCCTGCGATGAGGCGGAAGGTTGCTTGACCGTTGCGGCCAAGGTGTTTCCGCGGAGTATGTCCGTTCATAGAAACTGGGCGCTATAGGAGGAATAATTTTAATGGCAACGTCACAAAAGATCAGGATTCGCCTGAAAGCTTATGACCACAAAGCACTGGATCAAAGTGCCATGAAGATCGTAGAGACTGCAAAACGCACCGGTGCGCAGGTATCGGGTCCCATCCCCCTGCCTACCGAAAAGAATATTTACACCATCTTGCGTTCTCCTCGTGGTAACAAAGATTCCCGTGAACAGTTTGAGATGCGCACTCATAAAAGATTAGTAGATATCATCGAGCCCACCGCCAAGACCGTGGATGCCCTCATGCGTCTGGATCTTCCCGCAGGTGTGGATATAGAGATCAAACTGTAAAGGAGGAGGTGCGAAATGGCTAAAGGTATCTTAGGCAAAAAGCTGGGCATGACCCAGATATTTACCGCAGACGGCAAGCTGTTGCCTGTGACCGTAGTGGAAGCGGGCCCTTGCGTAGTGCTGCAGAATAAAACCGAAGACAACGACGGCTACAATGCCGTGCAGTTGGGCTTCGGCCAAGTCAAAGAAAAGCATGTGACCAAGCCCATGCTGGGCCATTTTGGCAAGGCCGGCGTCGGCCCGGTGAAATTCGTCCGGGAACTGCGCTTGTCTGCTCCCTCTGCCTACGCAGTCGGGGATAAAATCACTGCCGAGATCTTTGCCGCCGGCGAATTGATCGATGCTTCCGGCATCTCTCGGGGCAAAGGCTTCGCAGGCACCATCAAACGTCACAACTTCGCCAGAGGTCCCATGAAACACGGTTCCAAGTCCCATCGTGAGCCCGGCTCCATGGGTCCCATGCACTCCGGCCCCGGCGGCCGCGTCATCAAGGGCAAGAAGCTCCCTGGCCGTATGGGCGGTGTCAAAGTGACCGTACAAAGGCTCACCGTTGCCCGGGTCGATGCCCAGCGCAATCTTATCCTCGTCAAGGGCGCCATCCCCGGTGCCACAGGTTCTTTCGTAGTATTGAAAGAGACCTGCAAGCCTAATAAGAAATAAGCCCAGCGCAAGAAAGGAGGCTGCATCTAATGCCGAAGTTGTCAGTGTATAACATGTCCGGTGAAATAACCGGTGAGATAGAGCTCAGCGATGCCGTGTTCGGCGTCGAATTCAACGGGCCGCTGGTCCATCAGGCCGTGATCAGGCAGCTGGCCAATCAGCGCCAGGGCACTTCTTCCACCAAGACCAGAGGTATGGTGAGAGGCGGCGGTCGCAAACCTTGGAAACAAAAGGATACCGGCCATGCCCGCAGCGGTTCCAATCGTTCCCCCGTATGGGTGGGCGGTGGCACCGTCTTCGGTCCCCATCCCCGCAGCTATGCCCAAAAGATGAACCGCAAGGCTCGCCGTTTGGCCCTGTGCTGCTGCCTGTCCGTGAAAGCGGCCGACAGCGAATTGGTAGTAGTGGAAGGCTTGGGCTTCGACGCTCCCAAGACCAAGAGCGCCGTTGCCTTCCTGAAAGCCTTCGAAGCTGCCGACGCTAAAGCATTGTTCATCACCGACGGCACCTGCGACAATTTGGAACTGTCCGTTCGCAATCTGCCCAAGGTGAAAGCCATCACCAACATGGGGCTGAATTGCTTTGATATCCTCAACAGCAACAAGATCTTCCTGGCCAAGGAAGTGGTAGAAAAGATCGAGGAGGTGCTTGCATAATGGCTGCTAATCCCCGTGACGTGCTGCTGCGGCCCATCATTACGGAAAAAACTTCAGCTATGCAGCAGCAGAACAAGTATACTTTCAGGGTCCCTCTGACCGCCAATAAGATCGAGATCCGCCAAGCCGTTGAAGCCGTATTCAACGTGAAAGTGGTGAGTGTCAACACTATCCGAGTGCTGGGCAAGACCAAGCGCATGGGTAGGAATGTAGGCAAACGTTCCGATTACAAGAAAGCGATCGTAAAACTGGCCGAAGGCAATACGATCCCACTCTTTGAAGGAATGTAAGAGACGCAATTAGGAGGTAAGTTTACATGGCTATCAAAAGCTTTAACCCGTATACCCCTTCCAGGCGCTTCATCACCGTGTCTGCCTTCGAAGAGATTACGACCGATAAACCCTACCGCCCTTTGACCACCAAATTGGTGCGCAAAGCCGGCCGCAACAACACCGGCAAGATGACCGTAAGGCATCAGGGTGGCGGCGTCAAGAGACAGTATCGCATAATCGACTTTAAGAGGAATAAGGACGGGATACCCGCCAAGGTCGCTACCATCGAATACGATCCCAACCGTAATGCCCGCATCGCTCTGGTAAATTATGCCGACGGCGAGAAGCGCTACATTCTGGCTCCTTTGGGCCTGAAGGTGGGCGATGTTATCGAGAGCGGCGAGCAAGCCGATATCAAGACCGGCAACTGTCTGCCTCTGAAGAATATCCCTCTGGGCACCATGGTCCACAATGTGGAGATGAAGATCGGCAAAGGCGGCCAGATGGCCCGCAGCGCCGGTTCCGCCGTTCAGTTGATGGCCAAGGAAGGCGACTACGCCCTGTTGCGTTTGCCTTCCGGCGAGATCCGTAAGGTGCACATCAACTGCCGGGCCACCGTCGGGCAGGTAGGCAATATCGATGCCGAGAACATCACGATCGGCAAGGCCGGCCGCAGCCGTTGGCTGGGCATCCGTCCCGCCAACCGCGGCGTAGTAATGAATCCTAACGACCATCCCCACGGCGGCGGCGAAGGTCACTCTCCTGTCGGCCGCAAACGTCCTGTCACTCCTTGGGGCAAATGTGCTTTCGGTACTCGCACCCGTAAGGAGAAGAAGGGCAGCTCCAAGCTGATCCTGAAGCGCAGGTCTAATTAAGAGCTTGTAGGGAAAGGAGGCTAACCTAGTGTCCAGATCAGTAAAAAAGGGACCGTTCGTCCAAGAAAGTCTTTTGAAAAAGATCGACGGGCTGAATGCCGCAAACGATAAAAAAGTTGTGAAGACTTGGTCTCGCAGCTCCACTATATTGCCGTCCTTCGTTGGCCATACTATCGCCGTTCATGACGGCCGCAAACATGTGCCGGTCTTCATCACGGAGGATATGGTAGGTCACAAATTGGGTGAGTTCGCACCTACCCGTACTTACAGAGGTCATGCGGACAAGAGCACCTCTGTGAAGAAGTAGGAGGGCATAAGAAATGACAGAAGTTAAAGCAGTTGCCAAATACATCCGCATCGCTCCCCGCAAGTTACGCATCGTCATCGACCTGATCAGGGGCAAATCCGTAGACGAAGCCTTTGCTATCCTGAGATTCACTCCCAAGATCGGGTCCGAAGTGATAGAAAAAGTGCTGCGCAGTGCAGTTGCCAACGCCGAGCACAACTTCGACATGGACGTGGACAAATTAGTGGTATCCAGCTGCTATGTAGATGCCGGTCCCACTTTGAAGCGCATCCATCCCCGTTCCAGAGGACAGGCCTTCAAGATTTTGAAACGCTCCAGCCACGTGACCGTAGCAGTGAGTGCAAAGTAACAGCCTAAAGGAGGGAATCGACAGTGGGTCAAAAAGTACATCCCCATGGATTGCGGGTCGGCATCATTAAAACATGGGATTCCAAATGGTATGCCGGTAAAGACTATGAGAAGTTTTTGCTGGAAGACATAAAGATCCGTGAGTTCATCAAAGAAAAACTTTTCCTTTCCGGTATCTCCAAAGTAGAGATCGAAAGAGCTTCCAATAAAGCCCGCATCAGCATCTATACCGCTAAGCCGGGCATGGTCATCGGCCGTCAGGGCAGCAACATCGAACTGCTGAAGAGCGATCTGAAGAAGATGACGGAAAGCAGCATCGACATCAATATCGTAGAGGTGAAGACCCCCGACTTGGATGCCACCTTGGTAGCGGAAAATATCGCCGCTCAGTTGGAGCGCCGTATCGCCTTCCGCCGGGCCATGAAGCAGTGCGTCGGCAGATCTATGCGCATGGGCGCCAAGGGCATCAAGATCCAATGCGGCGGCCGTTTGGGCGGCGCCGAGATCGCCCGCAGCGAAAGCTACAGAGAGGGCAGTATCCCTCTGCACACTTTGCGGGCCGACATCGACTACGGTACTGCCGAAGCCCACACTACTTACGGCCCTATCGGCGTAAAAGTGTGGATCTATAAAGGGGAAGTCCTGCCCGAGGGCAAAGAGGCAGCAAAGCCTGCCCGGTCAAAGGAGGCATAAGACGATATGTTAATACCTAACAGAGTAAAGCATCGCAAGCAACATAGGGGCCGTATGACCGGCCGCGCCCACAGAGGCAACACCTTGGCCCACGGCGATTACGGTCTGGTAGCGCTGGAGCCTTCTTGGATCACCAACAGACAGATCGAAGCAGCTCGTATCGCCATGACCCGTTACATCAAACGCGGCGGTCAGGTGTGGATCCAGATCTTCCCCGACAAGCCCGTTAC
>CANQBR010000017.1 GCA_947589605.1 uncultured Phascolarctobacterium sp.
GATGCTTTGCCCTTTGTAGGGTTCTGACTTTGATATTTTGCCGGAGAATTTTGCCAACGATTACTTGACACTGTCGGCAGGCAGCGCTCCCCCCTCAAGGCAGAGGCTGTCATCTTCTTTTCTCCTGTGCTATAATAAGCACAAAAGAGCGAGTATGAAAAGGAGAAAAGGGATGGAGCAAAAAGAAAAACAGCAGGGCCGCAGCAAGCTCATCGCTCAAGCTTTGGGAAAATTGTGGCGTACTGTCATCGAATTCGATCTTTTGGCTCCGGGGGATCGGGTGCTCATCGGCCTCAGCGGCGGCAAGGACAGCCTGCTCCTCACTTTGCTGCTGACTGAAGCAAAAAAGTATGCGCCTTTTTCCTTTGACTTGGGCTGCATCAGCGTAGACCCGGGCTTCGGGCCCGGCTTTCCCCGGGACGAATTGCAAAAGTTCGCCTTTTCTCTGGGGCTGCCCATCTATTTTGAACACATCGATGTGCCTGCACTGGCACGGGAGGCTGCTCCCTGTTACAGTTGCGCCTATTTTCGCCGAGCGGCGATAAATCGCCGTGCTAAAGAAGAAGGCTACGGCAAGATCGCCTACGGCCATCATCTGGACGACGCAGTGGAAACTTTTTACATGAATTTAGTGACCAGCGGTCAGCTCAGCACTTTTCTGCCCGCCACCTATCTTTCCCGCAGCGGCCTCACAGTCATACGTCCCCTGCTCTACTTTCGCGAAGAAGAGGTGAGGGCCATAGGTCACGGCTTAAAGCTGGTGCCCCTCAAGAGCACCTGTCCTTACGACGGAACTACGGGGCGGCAGCAGGCCAAAGAAGAGCTGGCCCGAATGGCTGCTGTCTATCCCGATCTGTTTTTGCATTTGGCGGCAGCTTTAAGAAGCGGCAAAGAACAACTGTGGCCGCCCAAGCTGAGCAAAGAAGAGCTGGCGGCCAAGTTCCGCAGTTTTTGGCACAACGGCTGAGAGGAAAGAGGCTCGCTCAAAAATTTTTGCTTATCTTTATAGAAAAAGCAGAAATTGCAGAGCTCCTCGGCTGACATATTCAAAGTTCCGGTCTTTTTTGCAAAGTTGCGGGATCGACATTATACGAAAAATCATTTGGCCCTGCCCTCTGCGCCGCTGTAAGCTATCCCGCAAGCTGAGGAGCGAAAGATTTTTCTGTCTAAAAGATCTCCTCGCGACTATAAACCAATCGAAGCTTTTGCCGTAAGTTTTCAGACTGCGGCATGAGGTGCGTCCTTTATACGAAAAGGTCCCTGCCCATTCGGACAGGGACCTTTTCTTTGTCATATTTTTTGCAGCGCCATTTTCAAAAAAGCTTATGTTCACAGCTATCGTCCCGTGCTCATCAACTTTTTTTAAAATTATTTTGCCCTCGCACCTTACTTGAAATACTTCACGCCGGCGGCGAAGAGCCGCTGATCTTTCTGCCCCGGCACGTTGAGGAAAAGTCCGGGCGCATAGCGCTCGCTGTGGCCCATCTTCCCCAAAATGCGGCCGTCGGGGCTGGTGATGCCCTCGATGGCGTAAAGAGAACCGTTGGGATTGTAAGGGCTCTCCATGGTGGGCTTGCCTGCGGGATCCACATATTGTGTGGCCACCTGTCCGGCAGCGAACAACTCTTCGATCGCTTTTTGCGGCGCATAGAAGCGTCCCTCTCCGTGGCTCACGGCGATGACGTGCTCTTCATTTGGCTCACACAGCGCCAGCCACGGCGATTTTGTGGACACCACGCGGGTGGTCACCATTTGCGAAACGTGGCGGCCTATGGTGTTGTAGGTAAGAGTGGGCGACTCGCCGGTCAGATCCGAGATGCGGCCGGTGGGCACCAACCCCAATTTGATCAATGCCTGAAAGCCGTTGCAGATGCCCAGCATCAAACCGTCTCTTTGTTCCAACAGCTGGCTGATGGCTTCTTTGATGCAGCCGTTGCGCAGCATGGTGGCGATGAACTTGCCGCTGCCGTCGGGCTCGTCGCCGGCGCTGAAGCCGCCGGGCAGCATCACGATCTGCACCTCTTTGATGGCCGCAGCCATCTTCGCCACCGAGTCTTCGATGGCCGCAGGCGTCAAGTTGCGCACCACGAAGGTCTCGGCTTTCGCCCCGGCTGCTTCGAAAGCGGCGGCACTGTCGTATTCGCAGTTGATGCCGGGGAAGACGGGGATGAATACTCTGGGCTTGGCGATGACAGGATAGGCCGCCCTCTTCGTCGTTACGGCGCCGCCGATCGGCTGCTCTATATCGGCGGGCTCGGGCACCGCTGCCGTTTTCGCCGGGAAAATTTTTTCCAAAGGAGCCGTGTAAGCCTTCTCTATTTCTTTTAAAGGAAGGCGCAGACCGCTCACTGCTATCGCAGGCTCGGCCGTCACTTCGCCGAGGATTGTGTAAGCAGCCTCGGCAAAATACTTTTCGCCGCCGGCTCTCACTTCTACGATGAGGCTGCCCGGCCGCAGGGCGAACAAATCTTTGCCGTTCATTGCCGCTGTGTCAAAGGCAAAGCCCAAGCCGTTGCCCAAGCACATCCTGCTCACCTGCGCCGCCACACCGCCTGCTTTCACCACGCCTGTTGCTGCCACCATATGAGCAGCCACAGCCGAACGCAGAGCCGTCAAATTTTTCTTGAAAACTTCAAAGTCGGGCATCTGATATTTATCTATCGGTACCGAGAGCAAAAGCACTCGTTCTCCCGCTGCTTTGAATTCGGGACTGACTGCTTCTCTGCCGTCCATGGCTGCTACGGCAAAAGCCGCCAGCGTAGGAGGCACGGTGAGATCCATAAAGGTGCCGCTCATGGAGTCTTTGCCGCCGATGGCCGCCAAGCCTAAAGCGTCCAATGTTTTATATGCACCCAACAAGGCGCCGCAGGGAAGGCCCCAAGTGAACTCGTCGTGCACGTGAGGGAAGTATTCTTGCAAGCTCAGCCGCAATTTTTTATAGTCGGCACCGCAGGCACAGGCCCTGGCCACCGCCGTCATCACCGCATAGACAGCACCGTGAAAGGGACTGGCGCAGGCAACGAAGGGATCGTAACCGCAGGCCATGACGCTGGCGGCATCGCTGTGTCCCTCAAGCACGGGGAAGCGGCCCACCATACCTTCTGCCGGCGTCAACTGCCGAGCACCGCCGAAGGGAAGCAGCACCGTGCCTCGACCGATGGTGCTGTCGAAACGTTCCGCCAGACCTTTTTGCGAGGCCACGTTGAGCCGGCCCAAATTTTTCAACCATGCCTGCCGCAGCTCATTTTCTTCGGCGACTTCTTCGCTCAACTGTCCCCAGATGTCTCCTTCGCTTGCTTTTATTTTTGCCGCGGCGTGCTGAGGCACGCCGTTGGTGTCCAAAAAAGAGCGGGCGATATCTACGATCTTATCGCCCCGCCAAGTCATCACTAAGCGCGGCTCTTTCGTTACCGTCGCCACTACCGTGGCCTCCAAATTTTCTGCGTCTGCAGCAGCCACGAAGGCTTCTTTATCGGCAGCGGCGATCACCACCGCCATTCTCTCTTGGGATTCGGAGATTGCCAGTTCCGTACCGTCCAGTCCTTCGTATTTTTTCGGCACCTTATCCAATTCGATATAAACACCGTCGGTGAGCTCGCCGATGGCCACGGAAACGCCGCCGGCGCCGAAATCGTTGCAGCGTTTGATCATGGTTGCAACTTTTGCGTTGCGGAAGAGCCGCTGTAATTTTCTCTCCGTGGGAGGATTGCCTTTTTGTACTTCTGCTCCGCAGGTGAGCAGGCTGTCCAACGTGTGTTCTTTGGAAGAACCGGTGGCGCCGCCACAGCCGTCGCGGCCGGTGCGGCCGCCCAACAAAACGACAAGATCGCCGGGGGCAGGAGTTTGGCGCCGCACCCAAGAGCGAGGCACCGCCCCCACCACCGCTCCTATCTCCATCCTTTTGGCTACGAAGCGAGGATGATAATATTCTTCTACTTGACCCGTGGCCAGACCGATCTGATTGCCGTAAGAAGAATAACCGGCGGCAGCGCCGATGGTCAGCTTTCGTTGAGGCAATTTTCCCGCTAAAGTTTCGCTCACCGGTGTGCGGGGGTCGGCGCAGCCGGTGAGACGCAGAGCCTGATAGACATAAGCCCTGCCCGAAAGAGGATCGCGTATGGCACCGCCGAGACAAGTGGCAGCACCGCCGAAGGGTTCGATCTCGGTGGGATGATTGTGAGTCTCGTTTTTAAATTGCAGCAGCCATTCTTCCGTCTTGCCGTCCACTTCGATGGGCACTGTTACGGAGCAGGCATTGATCTCTTCCGATTGGTCCAAATCGGGCAGTTTGCCTTCCCGGCGCAACTTCTTCATCCCCAGCACCGCCATGTCCATCAAAGTGACGGGGCGTCGGTTGTCAGGGCCGTAAACTTCTGCTCTGTCTGCCAGATAAAGGGCGTAAGCTTCTTTGATGGGAGCAGCATAGGGACCCTCTTCGATCTCCACTTTATCCAAATGAGTCGTGAAGGTGGTGTGGCGGCAATGGTCGGACCAATAAGTGTCCAGCACTCTTATCTCCGTCAGGCTGGGGTCCCGTCCTTCTTCTTTGAAATATTTTTGACACCAGAGCAGATCTTCTAAGCTCATAGCCAAGCCCAAAGAGTTGCGCAAAACTTCGGCCTCGCTTCCGGCCATCTCCCTGAAACCTTTAAGTCTCTCGATAGCCGCAGGCTCCGGAAGTTCCGCCGCCAAAGTCGCGGGCTTTTTCAATTCGGCTTCCCTCGCTTCCACCGGGTTGATGCAATAAGCCTTGATCTTGGTCAGATCTTCTTCGCTCAGTTCCCCTTCCAAAATATAAACTTTGGCCGCCGCCAAAAGAGGCCGCTCCTTTTGAGTGATCAGCTGGATGCTGGCTGCCGCAAAATCTTCCCGCTGATCGTATTGCCCGGGCAGCAACTCTGCGGCGAAGACGGCGCAGCCAAGAGGTATAGGCAGTTCTTCCCGATAGACGATATCCACCGGCGGTTCGCTGAGCACCAAGGTCACGGCCCTTTCGAATTCTTCCTCGCTCAACCCGCTCACATCGTAGCGGTTGACGAGCCGCAGCCCCGTCAAAGCGGTGATGCCTAAATTTTCTCGCAAGTCGGCCAACAGGCCCTGCGCTTCTACCGCAAAGTCCGTCTTTTTTTCTACATAGACCCGCCTGATCTTCTCCATTTCGGAGCCTCCTGTTTTGATTTTTTATTTAATGTGAAATCGGCTGCGAGTTTTCCTCGCAGCCTTTAAAATTTTTTCACTCTTCGCCGATGATGGGACGGCCCTCCATGGTGTTCACCAATTTGGACAGAGCCCACTTGATGGTCTCTTGAGGTTTATCGTAGCTGCCCAAGTCCCTTATCCGATCTTCCCTCAGTTTTTTGGTGAGGAATTTGCCGTCTTTCACACGATAAACGAATAGATCGGCCCAGCAGCACACCCGCACATAGGGACCGTCATCAAAACCGATGCTGTAGATCATATTCTCGCTCATATCGTAGATGCGAGCCAGCACCACAACGTCGCTTTCGGCCGCGGCGGCTATCTTCGCCATAGTATCGGCGGTCACTTTTTTGCTTGCGGCTACTGCCTCCGAGGCGGCCTTTTGGGCCGCTCCGTCTTCTTTGATCTTATAATAGGGGAAGTGATAAGCCCACTTCACTACGCTGCGCCACTGGCTGTACACCGAGCCGTCCACGGCCCCGCTGTGATCCAACACTGCAAAGGACACCGGCCGCTCGGGAAAAGCAGCCTGCCCCGCAGCGGGAGAACCGCAGCAAAAGCTCACGACCAATGCTGCCAAAAAGAAGAAACGCAAAATTTTTTTCATGATCCTCACCTCGTCTTTTTACAGATCCACGGCTCTGCCGCTGAAGAGGGGCTCGATGCCCAAATAAGCCGCCACGGTAGCACCCATGTCGGCGAAAGTAGTCAGAGGCCGCCGAGGCCCCGGCTTCACCGCATCCCCGAAGAAAAGCACCGGCACCCGCTCCCGAGTGTGATCCGTTCCCGTCCAAGTTGGATCGTTGCCGTGATCGGCCGTGATCAAGCCCAGATCCAAAGGACGGAAGCAACCGGTGATCTCGTTTAAACGCCGATCGAAATATTCCAACGCTTCCCCATAGCCCCTAACATTTCTGCGATGGCCAAAGGAAGAATCGAAGTCCACGAAATTACTGAAGACCAATGCGCCTTCCGGCGCTTCCCGTACGGCCTCGACGGTGGCGTCGATAAGAGCCTCCAAATTGCCCGCCGCATAGTGGCGGCTGATGCCCCTATGCGCAAAGATATCAGCTATTTTTCCCACAGCGTACACCTGCTGCCCGTTGGCCACGATTTTGTCCAGCAAAGTTTGCTGAGGAGCGGCCACTGCGTAATCGTGACGGTTGCCGGTGCGGACGAAATCCGTCGGGCCGGACCCGATGAAGGGTCGGGCGATCACGCGGGCGATGTTGTAAGGCCCTACCAGTTCAAAAGCGATCTTACACAACTCATAGAGCCGCTCTAAGCCGAAAGAACTTTCGTGGGCTGCGATCTGCAATACGCTGTCCGCAGAAGTGTAGACGATGGGCTTGCCGCTGCGCATGTGCTCGATGCCCAACTCTTTTATTATCTCCGTGCCGGATGCGTGACACTCTCCCAGCACCCCCCGCAGTCTTCCTCTCTTGATGAGAGCGTTGATCACTTCAGAAGGGAAGCAATGGGGGACATTGGGGAAATAACCCCAATCGAAATCCACCGGCACTCCCGCAATTTCCCAATGCCCGGAAAGAGTATCTTTGCCCCGAGAAACTTCTTCGGCGTAAGTATAGGCTCCGTAGCGAGCCTCGCCGCCCAGATCGGCCGGCAACGGACAGCCCCTGGCCGCCGCTGCCGCTTCTGCCAGCCCCAACCTTGCCAGATTGGGAAGATAAAGAGGTTTGCTGCGGCCTGCTTCATCTCGACGATGAGCCGCAAAATATTCGCAAATGTGTCCCAGAGTATCGCTGCCTGCGTCGTGAAAAGCTTCCGCATCTTTTGCGCTGCCGATCCCGAAGGAGTCCATCAATAAGATCACAGCCCGCATAAAACATCAGCCTCCTTTTGCAGCTTCAAAACTGCGCCCCGCACCGCCGCTTCTTGAAAATGCAGAGCTTTTTGATATACGGCTCCGGAGTTCACGCCTTCACCGCTAAGGCGCTGGGCCACTACGCCGCACACAGCTCCCGCCTTCAGTCCCAATGCCTGGGCAGTCACAAAAAGGGCAGCAGTCTCCATCTCGTAATTCAACACGCCCAGCTGTTGCCATTCTGCCATGCTTTCGCGAAAAGCTTTGCACACATAACCGGTGAAGCTGTCGTAGCGCTCCTGACCCGGCCAAAAAGTGTCGCTGGAAGCGGAGATGCCCACGTGATAGGGAGCGCCGCAAGCTTCGGCCGCGGCGATCAACGCCTCGGTCACCGTAAAGCTGGCCACCGCCGGAAAACCAGAGGGGGCATAGTGCCTACTGGTGCCGTCCAAACGGACCGCCGCCTTGTTGATGATGATATCCCCGAGCTTTATGCCCGGTTGAATGGCTCCGGTGGTGCCCACTCTGATCAGATAGCGGACGCCGGCCCGCGCCAGTTCCTCCAGACAAATGGCCACACTGGGCCCGCCCATGCCGGTGGAGCAAACCAACACTTCGACGCCGCCTATCTGGCATAGATAAGAAGTGTATTCCCGGTGTACGGCCAATTTTCTGACGTCGCCGCCGGCATCGCCCAAAGCTTCGGCCAAAGGCTCCGCTCGCCCCGGGTCTCCCGGCAGCACCGCCACCGTAGCCCCTTCCAGTTCCGCAGGGCTGAAGCCTACATGATAGAGCACTTCGTCCGCCGCCGCATAATTGCGTTTCATGATGATCTAAAAGCCCAAGTCTTCGCCTACCAGCACCACCACGATGTGGCCGTGGTTGTTGCGGCGGGTGATGACGAATTGATTGCAGATGCTTTCCGGCAAATTGCAGTTCATGCACAGGCCCGTCTTACAGCAGGGCGTGGGGAGAGGAGCGAAACGCTGTACATTGATGGTAGCCGCTACCTGCCGCGCCCGTTTGACTGCGCTGTCCAAGTCCTTGGTCACCTTATTGATGCCGGCGATGAGAAGCACCTGCCGCGGCCCGTAGATGAGAGCGGCGCAACGGTTGCCGTTGCCGTCGATGTTCACCAACTGTCCGTCTTCGCTGATGGCGTTAGAGCTCATCAAAAAAGTATCGCACAAAAGAGCCCGGCGCATCAGCTCTGTTCTTTCTTCCGGCGTTTGGGCCTTTTCCCGATCGATGGTGCGATATTTTTCCTTGACCGCAGCTAAAAGACCGATCTCGTCGATGGTGACGCTGCCGCCCCAAGCAACCGTATGATCTGCGGGGATCAATTCCAGCGCTTTGGCCAGCGCCGCCTCCTTATCGGGCACATAGTAGGCTGTGAAGCCTCTCTTTTGCAAATTGGCCACCACCGCAGCTCCGTACAGATCGTTGCGTTTTTGCACTACTTTGCGCATAGCTTCGTTCATGACGCCGCCTCCCTTACTTCAGATCCACCAACACGACTTCGTCTGCTTCGCCGTACATCTCGGTCAGGCTCACCTGCACATCTTCTTTGCGGCTGGTGGGCACGTTTTTACCGGCGTAGTCGGCTCTGATGGGAAGTTCTCTGTGTCCTCTGTCGATGAGCACTGCCAACTGCACCGCTTTGGGCCTGCCCATATCGATCACCGCATCGAGAGCTGCGCGGATAGTGCGACCTGTGTACAGCACGTCGTCGACCAAGATCACTTTTTTGCCGTTGATGTCGAAATCGATATCGGTGCCGTGAACGATGGGGTTATAGGCCAAAGTGCTGAGATCGTCCCTATACAGAGTGATGTCCAAGCCGCCCACCGGCACTTCAGCTCCCTCGATCTGAGCGATGGCGGCAGCCAGTCTTTTGGCCAGCGGCACTCCTCTGGTGCGGATGCCCACCAGCACCAGATCCTCGACGCCTTTGTTCCTCTCCAAGATCTCGTGGGCGATACGGGTCAGCGCCCGGCGCAGGGCATCGCCGTCCATGAGTTGTTTCTTTTTTGTCGATCCGTCCATCTTTATCACCTCAAAACTTAGTATGGAAATTTATTTTTCGCTTTTGCGATCTTAAAAAGTTTTTGCTGCCCTCAACTGTATTGGTGCTGCCGCAGCCGGTTCATGATCCGAGCCATATCTTCGGGCAGGGGCGCTGTGAATTCCAGCAATTTTCCCGTGACCGGATGATAAAAGCCGAGCTTTGCGGCATGCAGGGCCTGACCTTTGATGTTGAAGCCGGTCTTTAGAGGACTGTATTTGGGATCTCCCACCAGCGGGTGTCCCAAATATTCCATATGCACTCTGATCTGATGAGTGCGGCCCGTCTCTAAACTGCATTGCACCACGGTGTATCTTCCGAAACGCTCCGACACTTTGTAATGAGTGACGGCCCTGCGGCCCCCTTCCTGCACCACCGCCATCTTTTTTCTGTCGGTCTTGGAGCGGGCGATGAGGGTCTCGATGCACCCCTCGTCTTCTTTCACATTGCCCCGCACGATGGCGATGTAAAGGCGGCGGCAGAGCTTACTTTGGATCTGAGCGCTCAACGACAGATGAGCCTTATCGTTTTTAGCGCACACCAAAAGGCCGGAAGTATCTTTGTCCAAGCGATGGACGATGCCGGGGCGGATGACCCCGTTTATCCCCGAAAGGCTGGAGCAATGATAAAGCAGGGCGTTGACCAAGGTGCCGGTGAGATTGCCGGCGGCGGGGTGTGTCACCATGCCCCTGGCTTTATTCACCACTATCACGTCGTCGTCTTCGTAGACGATGTCCAAAGGGATATCCTCCGGCTGCGCTGCTAAAGGCTGAGGAGCCGGCAAGTTGACGCTCACTTTATCGCCGAGCCGCAGCCGATAATTGGCCCGCAGCACTTTACCGTCGCAACGCTTTGCTCTGTACTGTTCCAACAATTTTTGTACATGAGAACGGGTCAGATCCAAGAGTTCGGCCAGCGCCACATCCGCACGCTGCCCGGCCTCTCTTGCGCCTATCGTCAATTCGAGCGCCGTTTCGTCTGCTATGTCGAGCTCCGCTGCTTCTTCCTGTTCTGATTCTTCTCTTTCTTCTCTCGGTATTCCTGCCGATAGAGGCTCCATATTATCGCTCCCACACCAACGCAGATAGCCATATCCGCTATATTGAAGACCGGCCAGATGCGAAAGTCCAAAAAATCTATCACTGCTCCCTGCCGAAAGCGGTCGATGCAATTGCCTACGGCTCCGCCGATGAAGAGGCCTGCACCGAGACGCCGCAGGCAATCTCCTTCCAAAAAAAAGCGCCGCTCGACCCACACTAAGACCAAAGCCACTAGCGCCACCGCCAAAAAGAGCCAGCGGCTGCCTTCCAGGATGCCGAAGGCCGCCCCTTCGTTCAGCACATAGGTGATGTGAAAAATATTTTCCGCCACAGGCAGACTCTCGCCTACGGCAAAATGCCCGGCGATATAAAATTTGGCGGCCTGATCTGCCGCTAAAACGAGCAGGGCAAAACAAATGATATCCATAGCTTTAAACACAAATCCCCCGCCCGGACCGCCGCAACGACGCAGCGGATCCGAGCGGGGACCGATATTTTTTCTCTCAATACAGGATCTTATTGGCGATGACCAAACGCTGGATCTGATTGGTGCCCTCGTAGATCTGCATGATCTTGGCATCGCGCATCATCTTCTCCACGGGATACTCTTTGCTGTAACCGTAGCCGCCCATCACTTGGATGGCATCGGTGGTCACTTCCATGGCCACATCGGAAGCATAGCACTTGGCCATGGCCGCTTCCTTAGCGAAGTCTTTGCCTTCGTCCCGCAGGCAGCAGGCTTTGTAGACCAGCAGCCGAGCAGCATCCACCTTCATGGCCATGTCGGCTATCATGCCCTGCACCAATTGGAAACTGGCGATGGGCTGATCGAACTGTCTTCTTTCTTTTGCATATTTGGTGGCGCAGTCCAGCGCTGCCTGAGCGATGCCCACGGCGATGGCCCCCACGAAGGGGCGGGCGCTGTCCAAAGTTTTCATGGCGATGCGGAAGCCTTCTCCTTCTCTGCCCACTCTGTTGGCCTCGGGCACTACCACGTCCTGCAGCACCAATTCGCAGGTGTTGGAGGGACGGATGCCCATCTTGTCTTCCTTTTTGCCGACGGAAAGGCCCGGCGTGCCCTTGGGAACGATGAAGCAGGTGAGGCCGCGGATGCCGCCGCTCTTGCGGACATTGGCCAAGATCAGATAGATGTCGGCGATACCGCCGTTGGTGATGAACATTTTGGTGCCGTTCAAAGTGTAAGTGCCGGCCTCTTTATCTTTCACCGCTTTAGTAGCCACGCCGCCAGCATCGCTGCCGGCTCCGGGCTCGGTGAGAGCGAAGGCAGCCATGCCGCCGTTATTCACTACTTCGGCCCACATTTGTTTCTGCTCATCGGTTCCTGCCAGCATCACCGGCAGAGTGGCCAAACTGTTGGCGGCGATGGAAGTGGCTACACCGGCGCAGCCCTTGCCCAATTCTTCGTAGATGGCGGCGATGGACACGCTGTCCAACCCCATGCCGTCCAATTCTTCCGGCACCATCACGTTCAACAGGCCCATCTCGGCTGCCAAGGGCACTAATTCGTCCCGCATGTGATTCTCTTTATCCATTTGGGCGGCGTAAGGAGTGATCTCCTTAGCCACGAACTCCCTCACCAATTGCTGCAATTCCAGTTGCTCTTCGTTAAGCGCAAAATCCATGATTGCCTCCTTACCGCTTGCGAAAAATATTTAAAAAGGCGCTCCCTTAAACTGAGAACGCTACCATTTACGGGGCACGCCCTCCAAACTGCCCGTCACCGGCAGCGTGGCCAAAAAAGCGGCCAAAGTCTTGCCGTCTTCGTCGGTGACTTCACCTTCCGTCACTGCGGCGGTGTGGCCGTGCTGCCGCACTCGGGCGCGGGAGCGAAATGTTGCGTCGCTTTTTCATTTTAGCATATTTGCCAAAGAGGGACAAGTTTTTTATATCTGCGGCACCTTGGGGCCGTTGGCCAATTCGAGAAAAGTTTCCAGATAACCGTAAAAAAGCCGGGGGAAGGCAAAGTGCAGATCCGTCAGTTCGTTAAAAGGCGCAGGGAGCGCGGCCTTCTCCTCCGTCTTTAAGAGAGCCCAGCACCGTTCCATTTCTTTTTCCCCCGCAGCTTCCGGCCAACGGCCGGTCAGTTTCCTCAAAGCAGCCACGCCTTGGGATAAAGCTTCATCAAAGCTCAGCAAGCCTTCTGCCCATAGTTTGTAAAAATGCATGATGAGCAGGCCCTCAGCAGGGGTGATGTCTCGCATTTCTTTCTCCTCGGCTCCTTCTGCTTGCACCGTGAGCAAACGAAGGATATCGTCTGCCAAGGCCGTGCTCAGGCGAGGCTGCCGCTGTTCGGCGGCCAGCAGTTCACGGTAAAGCTCTGCGGACTTGCGGCAGTCTGTGCCTCTGCTGAAGGTGGCAGCCACAAGAGCGAACTGAGTGAAAAGCACGCCCGTATTTCTGTAATTGTCGCTGCAAGAACGACCGCAGCACACGGCCAAAGCTTTCAAAGTTTTTTTGCACTGCCTGAGTATCTTTTCTTTGTTCGCACCTGGTCCTTCGCTCAAACGGTAGAAGTAAAGGATCAGTGTGCTCTCTGCGACTGAGAAGGGCTTGCCTGCCATCTTCGTTTCCTTTCCCGCCTGCTGTCTTTTGCGGTGCCTCTTTTTCGGTAAAACATTTTGCCTAAAAGACGCTTTCGCTGCCGCCCACCGAAAATTTTTATTGCAGTTCTTTGGCGGCTACTTCGCCGATGGCGGCGGCTATCTGCTCCAATCGTACCTGATCAGGTCCTTCCGCCATGATCCGCAGCAAAGGCTCCGTTCCCGAAGCCCGCACCAAAATGCGGCCGTCTTCGCCCAATTCGTTTTTATATTTTTCCGTGACCTGAGCCAAAGCGGCGTTGCTCTCCCAACCGTTTTTATTTTTCACCCGCACGTTCATCAAAACTTGAGGGAATTTTTCCATGGCCCCGGCCAGTTCCGAAAGAGGTCTGTTGTTCCTCACCATGGCGCACAGCAATTGCACCGCAGTCAAAATGCCGTCGCCGGTCTTGGCATAGCGGCTGAAGATGATGTGGCCGCTCTGCTCGCCGCCCAAAGAATAACCGTGTCTGGTCATCTCTTCCAAAACATAGCGGTCGCCTACGTTGGTGACGCAGGTCTTCCCCCCTAAAGCGCGGATGGCCTTATGCAGGCCCAGATTGCTCATCACCGTCACCACCAGCATCTTGTCCGCCAGCTGTTTTTTCTTCAGTAATTCTTTTGCGCAGATCAACATGATCTGATCGCCGTCCAGCGGCGTCCCGTTTTCGTCCACGGCCAAGCAACGATCGGCATCGCCGTCGTTGGCTATGCCCACATGGGCGCCCACTTCTGTCACTTTGCGGCATAAAGCTTCCAAATGGGTGGAGCCGCAGCCGTCATTGATGTTGCTGCCGTTGGGCTCGTTGAAGATGGTGACTGTTTCTGCGCCCAGGTTCCGCAAAATAACGGGGGCAATCTCGCTGTTGGCGCCGTTAGAGCAGTCCATGACCACCTTCAGTCCGTTCAATTTGGTAGGGGCAGTGCTCAAAATATGTTTTACATATACCCCGGCCAGATCGCTGGTGTCGTGAAAGATCTGCCCCACGCTGCTGCCCCTCGCCGCATGAGAGTAATCGATGGGTTGAGAGACTATCTCCGCTATCTCGTCTTCTACCGCATCCGGCAATTTATGACCGGAATGAGAGAAGAACTTGATGCCGTTATCTTCAAACGGATTATGAGAAGCGCTTATCACCACCCCTGCGTTGGCCTGCACCTTTTCTGTGAGATACGACACTGCCGGCGTGGGCATCACTCCCAGCAGCAGGACATCGCCGCCCGCTGAACAAATGCCGGCGGCCAAAGCGCTTTCCAACATCTGGCCGCTGCGGCGGGTGTCCCGTCCAACTATGAGTTTGGGCGCCGCTCCCTCTCTGCTGAAATATCTGGTGGCGGCGTAACCAAGTTTAAAAGCCAAGCTGGGCGTCAGCTCCACGTTGGCTATCCCTCTTACGCCGTCTGTTCCGAATAAACGAGCCATCTTCCCTATCCTCCCGTTTTCTATAAAGGTGGAGCAAATCTGCTCATGAGGGCCCGGGCCGCCCGGTAGCCGTCCAAAGCTGCGGACATGATGCCGCCGGCATAGCCTGCCCCTTCCCCGCAGGGATAGAGCATATCGCAGTTGCAGCTAACATAATTTTCTTTGTTTCTCAGCAGACGCAGCGGCGCTGAAGTGCGGCTCTCCACTCCGGTCAGCAGAGCTCCCCCGTCGGCGAAGCCCGACACTTTTTTATCGAAGGCCGCCACCGCTTCTCTGATGCTGTTTATGACGAAGGCCGGCAACGCCCTCTCCAACTCTGCCGCCTTCAGCCCCGGCCGATAACTGCCGGGCACCGACCCTTGCAGAGAAGGCGCCGTCCCCTTCAGGAAACTGTCCAAGTTTTGGGCCGGGGCGCGATAGCTTCCGCCTCCCAGTCGAAAGGCCGTTTCTTCCCAGTACCTTTGAAAGGCTACGCCGCCCAGGGTGCCGGCGGGAAAGTTCTGAGGTCCTACATTGACGACTAAGGCGCTGTTGGCCACGCCGCTGTCGCGGGCAAAATCGCTCATGCCGTTGACCGCCACGCCTCCTCTAACGGATGTGGCGGCAATCACGCGGCCGCCGGGGCACATGCAGAAACTGTAGCAGGTGCGGCCTTCGACCCCGTGATGCACCAGCTGATATGCAGCGGCGCCCAAAAGCGGGTGACCGGCAAAACTGCCGTATTGAGCCCTGTCGATCAAGTCCTGAGGATGCTCTATCCTAAGTCCCACGGCGAAGGGCTTCACCTCCATGGCTATCTGCTGCCGAGCCAAGGCCGCATATGTATCGCGGGCACTGTGACCGCAAGCCAAGAGCACGGCGCCGGCGGCCACTTTCCGTCCGTCGGCCAGCACCAGACCGCTGAGCCTGCCCTTATCTATGATAAAGTCTTCTACCTTGGTCTGATAGCGGATCTGTCCCCCCAGTTCTTTGATACGGCGGATGAGACCGCCTACCATGAGCCGTAATTTATCGGTGCCTACATGAGGCCTGTATTCGTAAAGGATGTTTGCGGGAGCACCTGCCGCCACCAGCGTGCGGGCGATGGCAAAAAGAGCTGGGTCGTCTACGCGAGTGGTCAGTTTGCCGTCGCTGAAAGTGCCGGCTCCCCCGGCGCCGAATTGAGCATTGCTTTCGGGATCGAGCTCGCCGCCGCCCCAAAATTTTTCTACCGCCTGCACCCGTTGGGCCAAGGCCTGTCCTCGCTCCAAGACGATGGGCGCATAACCGTAGCTTGCCAGTTCCAAGGCTCCCAAAAGGCCGGCGGGGCCGGCCCCTATCACGATTACCGGGCCGTCGAGGGGAGCGCTGCCCAAAACAAGAGGCTCATCTTTCGGTTCGCGATAAAGCTCTGCATCTCTCTCTTGCAGCAAGCGGCGGCCGAATTTTTTCCCCGCATCTATTTGCGCCAACACCTGATAGTTGAGACAGACGGCCTCTTTTTTGCGGGCATCCACCGCCCGCCGAAGCACGGCTTCGATGCTCAGTTCATCAGGTTGGAGCCCCAATTTTTTGGCTGCGGCCTCCCGCAGTTCATGAGGCTGCCGCAAGTCTATTTTGATATTGCTTATCTTCAGTTTCATCGCTCGCTTTTTTCCACCGTCAGGCGCACCTGCACCTGCTTGGTGCGGCAAAAGGATTTAGGCGGCAGCTCCAGCTCTGCATAGACCGTCGAACTTTTGCGCAGACCGGAAAGATCCACGGCTTTGGTCTTCACACCGGTGAGCCCGTTCAATATCGAAGGAGGAGCCGTCAGCCGCACGGCGACGGGATCGAGCTCCGTCCTCACCAACTTGAGATCCGCCGGCAGTCGACCGCCGATGCTCAGCTCCACCGGCAGATCCACCGTCAACAGCTGCCGCACCATCATCCCTTCCACCATGATGTCGGCCGGCATGATCCTGAGCCCCGCCACTTCCTTGCCTTCTTCATCCAAAGCGGCCAGTTTGCATTCCGTCGCAAAACTGCCTTCCCGCCCCGTTATATCTACGGTGGCTGCTACCTTCCCCACTTGGTCCAGACGATGAGAGGGGCCCAGCACCATCACTTCCTCAGGCGTAGGCTTCACATTGCTCAAAGTGTAGTCCGCTTCGCTCCTGCCGGTCTGGCGCACTTCCACCGGCACCGTCTTCTGGCTCACGGTATCGAGATAAACCGTTACGGTCTCCGGTCTGACAGCCACTACCTCTCCCTCGTCGTAGAGGGCCCGCACCGGCAGAGTCTGGCGGCCGCTTTTTGCACCTTTGAAATCGACGAAAACGTTCAGATGCTCCTCTACTCCCTGATCCAAGCGGTCTCTGTTGCCCCGTACCCGCACCTGCACTTTGTCGGGCGCATTGTAAATCATCATCTCGTTGGGCACGTTCACATGCAAGAGGCGAGTTTCCAGCGTGCGCTCGGTGATAGGGTTCTGCTCCACCATCACATAGATCCAAAAACCTATGGCCAATAGCAGGCAGATCAATTTGGCGGTCAGGTTCTCTCTGCTGAAGATCTTGTCTGCGATCTTGTGCAAAATTTTTTCTGCGCTCATTCTTTTCTCTCCCGCCTCTCCTGCCACTTACGCCGCCATTGGCTCCAGATATCTTCGTTGTGAGTGACCAGATCCTGCTGCAAGATGCGGCGGGCATCTTCTCTCGTCAAAAAACGCAGCAGCTCGCCGTTTCGGGCCAAGCTGATGGTGCCGTTCTCTTCGCTCACTACCAGCACCACTGCGTCGCTTTGTTCGGAAACGCCGAGGGCGGCCCGATGCCTGGTGCCCAACTCTTGGCTGAGATTGCGGTTCTCCGTTAAAGGCAGAAGACAGCAGGCGGCAACGATCCTGTTGCCCCTGATCACCACGGCCCCGTCGTGCAGAGGCGTGTCTTTCACGAAAATATTTTGCAAAAGCCCGCTGGAGACCAAGCCGTCGATGGCCACGCCGGTCTCGATGCGGTCTTCAAGACCGCTGAGCCTTTCAAAGACCAACAGCGCTCCCACTTTGTCTCTGCTGAAGACCCTCACCGCATCGCTCACGCCGTTCAGCATTTCTTCCAATTCCGTTTCGGTGAGCTTGGTGCGGCTGCCGAAGATGGGCCAGCGGCCTATCCTCTCCAAAGCGCGGCGCAGCTCGGGCTGAAAGACGATGGGCAGCGCCACCATCAGCATGGCGGTGGATTTATCCAGCAGCCAACTGATGACGTGCAGATTCAGCAATTTGCAGATGGCCGTGAAAACGAGCAGCAACAGCACGCCCTTGGTAAGAGTGCCCGCTCTGGTATTTTTCAGCATCAAATATATGCGGTATAAGAAGTAGGCCACCACCAGGATGTCTATAACATCCCACACGTTGAGAGTAGCCCACAGCCCCTGTATGGATACTAACAAGATATCACCTGCCCGTTAAAAACTCTCGCTGAAGTTTTTTGCCGCCGATAGAACCGAAAGTCTCCGCGATTTTTTCTTGAAGTTTTTTACACACACTCCATCATTTTAATTATAACACAAAAAAACCGAAACCACAGCAGCGGCGGTCGCGCCGAAATGGTTTCGGTAATTTTTTTGTTTTCTTTTCTTAAGGCTCGGCCTTTAAAGCTCAAAGCTTGGCCTTTAAAAGCTCCAGCTGTTCTCGCTGAGCGGCCAGCGCCTCTGCTCCCAGCCGCAGCTGCTTCGCCGTTTCTTCGGGAGCGGGGCCGCCGTAGCACCGCCTTGCTTCTACGCAACGAACGGGCGCGAGGCACTCCAGCAGATCTTTTTCGAAAAGCGGCGAAAAGTTTTTGTATTCCGCCAAAGTCAATTGAGGAAGATATTTTCCTTTTTCGATAGCATAAGCCACGCACTGTCCCACTGCTCTGTGAGCTTCGCGGAAAGGCAGGCCCTTGCGCACCAAATAGTCGGCCAAGTCGGTGGCGTTGGAAAAATCTTTGCTCACCGCCTCCGCCATCGTCTCCTTCTTCACTTTCATGGTGAGGAGCATGTCTCTGTACACAATTAAAGTGAAACGCAAAGTGTCCACCGTGTCGAAGAAGCCTTCTTTATCTTCCTGCAGATCTTTATTGTAAGCGAGGGGCAGGCCCTTCACCGTGGTCAAAAGGCCCAAGAGATGGCCGAAGACGCGGCCGCTTTTTCCCCGCACCAATTCGGCGATGTCCGGGTTCTTCTTTTGCGGCATCATGGACGAACCGGTGGCGAAGGCGTCGTCCAATTCGATGTAGCCGAATTCTTGCGAGCTCCACAGGCACACTTCTTCCGAAAGACGGCTCAGGTGCAGCATCAAGAGAGAAGCGAAGCTCATGAATTCGATGATGTAATCTCTGTCGCTCACCGCATCGAGAGAATTGCCGTATATTTGGCCGAAGTTGAGCTCTTCGGCCACGAAGAAGCGGTCGATGGGAAAAGTCGTCCCCGCCAGAGCGCCGGCCCCCAAAGGCAGCAGGTCCGCCCCCTGCCACACGCCCAGCAAGCGGCGAAAGTCTCGCTGCAGCATGTTGAAATAAGCCAGCAGATGATGTGCGAAGGTGATGGGCTGCGCCCGCTGCAGGTGGGTGTAGCCGGGCATGATGGTGTCGGTGTGTTGCCCCGCCGTGAAAAGCAGCGCCTCTTCTAATTTCAAAAGAAGCTCGCCCAGCTCCGCCACGATCTTTTTCGCATACATATGAGTGTCCAGCGCCACCTGATCGTTACGGCTGCGGGCAGTGTGGAGCCGCTCACCCGCTGCGCCGATCTTTTTAGTCAGAGCAGCTTCGATATTCATGTGGATATCTTCCAGCTGAGCAGAAAATTCAAACTTCCCCGCTTCGATCTCCGCCAAGATCTCCTGCAAGCCCCGAATGATGGCGGCGGCATCGTTTTCCGAGATGATGCCCTGCCTGGCCAGCATGGCGGCGTGGGCCATGCTGCCTCTGATGTCTTCCCGATAGAGCCGTTTATCAAAACCAATGGACGCATTGAATGCGTCCACTGCTTCGTCGGTAGATTTGGAAAATCTGCCGCCCCATAATTTAGCCATTATTTCAGGTTTCCTTTCCGCATCAAAGCCCGCACTTTGAGGGGCAGGCCGAAAAGATTGATGAAGCCGGTGGCGTCCGCCTGATTGTAGACCGCATCTTCGCCGAAAGTCACATACTCTTGGCTGTAGAGAGAGTAAGGAGACTTAACGCCGGCGCTGATGATGTTGCCTTTATACAATTTCAAACGAACGGTGCCGGTCACGGTCTTTTGGGTCTCATCTACGAAAGCATCCAGCGCCTCCCTAAGGGGCGAGAACCACATGCCGTCGTACACCAGCTCGCTGTAACGGATGCCCACCATTTGTTTGAAGCTTTGAGTGGCCCGATCCAAGGTGATATTTTCCAGTTCGTTGTGAGCGTAGTAGATGATGGCGCCGGCGGGATTTTCGTAAACGCCTCTGGACTTCATGCCCACCAAGCGATCTTCTACCATATCGGTGATGCCCACGGCGTTGCGGATGCCGATCTCATTCAGTTTTTCCACCAGAGCCGCAGGGCTGAGGGCCTCGCCGTTCACCTTCACCGGCACGCCCTGAGCGAATTCCAGTTCCACATATTCTTTGGCATCGGGAGCTTTTTCGGGGATGTTGGTGACGATGAACAGTTCGTCTTTGGGAGCGTTCCATGGGTCTTCCAGATCGGAACCCTCGTGAGAGAGATGCCACATGTTCCTATCCATAGAATAGTCGTGATCGTGAGACACGGGGATGGGGATGTTGTGAGCGGCGGCGTAATCTATCTCTTCGTCGCGAGACTTGAGGGTCCATTCCCGCCAAGGAGCGATGATGGCCAGATCGGGAGCCAGAGCTTTCACGCTCAATTCGAAGCGCACCTGATCGTTGCCCTTGCCGGTGGCACCGTGAGCCACGGCATCGGCGCCTTCCTTCAGAGCCACTTCCACTAATTTTTTGGCGATGAGAGGACGGGCGAAAGAAGTGCCCAGCAGATATTTCTTCTCGTATACGGCACCGGCCTTCACTGTGGGCCACACATAATCTTTGATGAACTCCTCTTTCAGATCGAAGATATAGCACTTGCTGGCGCCGGACTTCAACGCTTTATCGTACACAGGGTCCAGTTCGTCGCCCTGCCCCAAGTCGGCGGTAACGGCGATGACTTCGCAATCATTGTAATTTTCTTTCAGCCAAGGGATGATGATGGAAGTATCCAGACCTCCGGAATAGGCCAGCACGACTTTTTTGATATCCTCTTTTTTCATAGCTAAGCTTCCTCCTCTGTTTCAACAGCTTGATACGACTTCGGCCGAACGCCACCTAACGTCCAGACATCTTTGGCGGCGATAGTGGCCTTGCCGCTCTCTCCCGCCGAAAAATATCTTGCCCTGCGCCGGGCGCTACAGGGTTTGCTCGCTCATCAACAGGGCCATGACGGCCTTTTGCACGTGGAGCCTGTTCTCTGCTTCGTCGAAGACTACGGAATGAGGCCCCTCTATCACTTCATCGGTGATCTCTTCGCCTCTGTGGGCCGGCAGACAGTGGAGGACGATGCACTCCGGTCTGGCCAAGTTCAACAGTTCTTCGTTCACCTGATAGGTGTGAAGGGCAGCAAAGCGCTGCTCTCTTTCGGCTTCTTCACCCATGCTGGTCCACACGTCGGTGTAGAGCACGTCGGCCCCTTTGGCGGCCTTGAACATGTCTTCTTCTACGCTGATAGTGCAGCCGGTGTGAGCCGCATCTTCTTGGGCCCGGGCCAAAATATCCGGCCGGGGCTGATAACCTTTGGGAGAAGCGCACACCATGTTCATGCCCACTTTGGCGCAGGCGTACATCAAAGAATGCGCCATGTTGTTGCCGTCGCCGATGAAGACCAATTTGCGCCCTTTCAGCACTTCCATCTTCTCTTGGATGGTGAAGATATCGGCCAGCGCCTGACAGGGATGGAGAAGATCGGTAAGACCGTTGATGACGGGCACTGTGGCGTAACGAGCCAGCTCCAGCACGCTCTCGTGAGAAAAGGTGCGGATCATGATGCCGTCTACGAAACGGGACAGCACTCTGGCCGTGTCCTTCACCGGCTCGCCTCTGCCGATCTGGCTCACCGCATCGTTCAAATAGATGGCCTGCCCTCCCAATTGGTGAAACCCTACTTCGAAAGAGACCCGCGTGCGGGTGGATGCTTTGGAGAAGATCATGGCTAAACTTTTACCGGCCAAAAACCGATGGGGCTGCCCGGCCTTCTGCATCCGTTTCAATTTTTTCGCCACATCCAAAATAGTGGCTACCTCGCCCACGCTGAGGTCGTGGATGGAGATCAAGTCTTTATTTCTTAAGCCCATACAACTCCATCCTTTCTAAAAAACGGCCAAGGCCCGCTCCAAGGCGGCGCACACAGCGTCGATCTCCTCTTTGGAAACGATGAGGGGCGGCACCAAGCGGATAACGTTGCCGGCAGTGCAATTGACGATGACATGATCTTTCAGGCAGCTTTCTACTACCGCTTTGCCCGGCTTGGTCAGTTCCAAGCCCAAAAGCAGGCCCTTGCCCCGCACTTCTTTTACTTTAGCGGGGAACTTCGCGGCTGCTTCTTGCAGGCGTTTCTTAAAATAAGCGCCCTGCTCCGCCGCTCTCTCCACCAAATTCTCCGCCTTCACGACGGTGAGAGCGGCATAGGCGGCCGCACAGGCCAAGGCATTGCCGCCGAAGGTGCTGCCGTGATCTCCGGGCTTGAAGACGTGAGCGAACTTTTCTTTTACGGCGAAGCCGCCCATAGGAAAGCCTCCGCCGATGCCTTTGGCAAAAGTGAGGACATCCGGCTCTGCTCCCGTCTGCATATAGGCGAACCAACTGCCGGTACGGCCCACGCCGGTCTGGATCTCGTCCATGAGCAACAGGGCATCGTACTTATCGCAGAGTGCCCTTACTTTTTTAAAATAGTCGGGGGCGGGCACGTGGACGCCTCCTTCTCCCTGCACCGGTTCCAGAAGAACGCCGCACACGTTTTCATCCATAGCAGCTTCCAGAGCTTCGATGTCATCATAAGGCACGAAAACATGGCCCGGCGGCAGAGGACCGTAGCCCACGCGATAGTAGTCGTGGCCGGTGGCGGCCAGCGTGTCGAAGGTCCGGCCGTGGAAAGAATGGTCGGCGCTGATGATCTTGAATTTGGCGGGATCCTTGCTCACCCCTAAACGGCGAGCCAGTTTCATGGCCCCTTCGTTGGCCTCGGCGCCGCTGTTGCAGAGGAAGACTCTGTCCATGCCGCTGACCTCGGCGATGATCTTCACCGCCTTGGCTTGGATCTCCGTATAGTAGAGATTGCTGCAATGCATCAATTTTGCCGCCTGCTCGGCGATGGCCCGGCTCAGCACCGGATGGCCGTAGCCCAAGCAGTTGACGGCGATGCCGGCCAAAAAATCTATATATTCTTCACCGTCGGCATCGTAAACTTTGCAGCCTTTGCCGTGATCCAGCACTATAGGATAGCGGCCGAAGACCGGCAAATAATACCGCTCGCTTTGTTCTATGACTTTATCCGCTTTCACTGCACTCTTTCCCCCTCCTGCGGCAGCAGTCGCTCTTACAGCCCTTTCACCACTTCGGTGCCTACTCCCTCGTCGCTGAAGATCTCCATCAAGATGGTGTGTTCGGCCCGGCCGTCGATGATGTGGGTCTTTTTGGCACCGCCGCTGAGAGCGGTGATGCAGGCCCGCACCTTCGGGATCATACCGCCGTCGATCTTGCCGCGGATGATCAATTCCTGAGCCTTTTCGAAAGATAGGGTGGAGATAAAACTGTTCTCGTCCCGATAATCGCTGTAAATGCCCTTCACATCGGTGAGCACCAGCAGTTTTTCCGCCTTCAAAGCGCCGGCGATCTCTCCGGCCACGGAGTCGGCGTTGATGTTATAAGTTTCGCCGCTTTGGCCTACGCCGGTGGGAGCGATGACGGGGATGTAGCCGTTGTCCAGCAGCACGTTGATAAGATGAGTGTTGATGCTTTCCACGTCGCCTACGTAGCCGATATCCACCAGATTTACTTCGCCGTTCTCATAAACATCGGCCAGATGTTTTTTGGCCTTGGTCAGGCAGGCGTCCTTGCCGTTGAGGCCCACGGCCCTGCCGCCCATCATGTTCAGCCGAGATACCAAGTCGGTGTTGATCTTGCCCACCAGAGCCATCTCTGCGATGCCTACCGATTCGGCATCGGTCACCCTGAGGCCGGAGACGAATTCGCTCTTCTTCCCGGCCTGCCGCAACATGGCGGTGATCTCGGGGCCGCCGCCGTGAACTACCACCGGCCGCATGCCCGCTTTTTGCAAAAAGACGATATCTCCCAGCACCTTGTTCTTGATCTGGTCGTTGAGCATGGCGTTGCCGCCGTATTTCACCACGATGGTCTTGTTTTTGAAATCGTACAGATAGGGCAGCGCCTCCATCAAAGTGGCGATGCTTTTATCGGTCATCAACATTGTCTTAGCCCTCCCCTTCTTTTAAGTGTGATATTCGCCGTTGATCTTTACATATTCGTAAGACAGGTCGCAGGTCCACACCGTGGCCGCTTCCTGTCCCACCGCCAGATCGACGGTCATGGCGATCTCCCGTCGACTCATGGTGGGCGCCAATTTTTCCAAAGGCACGTTGCAGTTCAGCCCTGCCTCCACCAGACGGATGCCGCCGATCTCCAAGTTCACTTTATCGGCTGCCATCTCTGCTCCGCTGTAGCCGGCGGCGCAGACGATGCGGCCCCAGTTGGGGTCCTGCCCGAAGAAAGCCGTCTTGACCAGAGGAGATTTGGCGATGGCCATAGCTGCCAGTTTGGCGTCGGCCTTGGTGGCCGCACCCACCACGTGCACTTCCAAAAATTTGGTGGCCCCTTCTCCGTCTTTGGCGATCATTTTGGCCAAGTCCTGGGCGCAGGCAGTCAAAAGTTGCAAAAAGGCGGCATAGTCGGGGTGCTCGGTGCTGTCTATCGTCGCATTGCCTGCGGCTCCGTTGGCCAGCACGATCATGGTATCGTTGGTGGAGGTGTCGCCGTCTACCACCACCATGTTGAAGCTGGAGTCCGCAGCCTTCTTCACAGCTTTTTGCAAAACGGCGGGAGCCACCGCCGCATCGGTAGTGAAAAAGGTGAGCATGGTGGCCATGTTGGGATGGATCATCCCCGCCCCTTTGGCGATACCGGCGCAGCTGATCTCTTTGCCGCCGATAACGGTCTTATAGGCGCTGCGCTTGATAAAAGTATCGGTGGTCTGGATGGCTTTGGCGCAGTCTTCCCCGCCCTCTTTGCTCAAAGCGGCGACGGCGGCGGCCAGACCTTCCTTCAATTTTTCCATAGGCATGAACTGCCCGATGACGCCGGTAGAGCAAACGAAAGCTTCCGTCGGCTCTATGCCCAGCAGTTTCGCTCCTTCCGCCTGCATGAGCTTGGCATCTTCCAGTCCTCTCACGCCGGTGCAGGCATTGGCGCAGCCGCTGTTCACCAAAATGGCTCGGGCCCTGCCGCCTTTGGCCACTTCTCTGCTCACCAGCACGGGAGCGGCGCACATCTTGTTTTGGGTAAAAACGGCGCCGCAAGAAGCCGGCCGCTGACTGAAGATGACAGCCACGTCATGATTGCCGCTGCTCTTGAGCCCCGCTTTCACGCCGGCGGCAACAAAGCCCCGAGGTGCCGTTACCCAGCCCTCTGTTTTTTCCATAGACTATGCCTCCTTTTGCTCCTTGGCAGGCACAAAATATAAAGATGAAAAGTCAGGGATAAACGGGCAAGTGTCTCAGCCCGGCAGTCTCGTCGATGCCGAACATCACATTCATGTTCTGCACCGCCTGTCCGGCTGCGCCCTTCACCAAGTTGTCCAAACAGCTCATCACGATGACTCTGCCGGTGCGGCGATCTGTCTGCCAGCCTATATCCACGTAGTTGGAGGCCCGCACGTTTTTCAGTTCCGGTATCGTCCCTTGGGGACGCACTTTGATGAAAAATTCTTTTCCGTACATGGCATCGAAGGCGGCAGCGATCTGTTCGTCCTTCACCCCTTCTTTCAACATGGCGTAGCAGGTAGCGTAAATGCCTCGGTCCACCGGCAAAAGATGGGGAGTGAATTGAATGAGCACCGGCTCGCCGGCGCATTCGCTGTAAATTTGTTCTATCTCCGGGGTGTGACGATGAGTGGTCACACCGTAAGCTTTGATGCTTTCGTTGACGCTGCAGTAGAGACTGCCGAGTTTCAAAGAACGGCCGGCCCCCGTGGTGCCGCTTTTGGCATCCACCACTATCCCTTTGGTCTCGATGAGCCCGGCCTTCAAAAGGGGCGCCAAAGCCAAAATGCTGCAAGTGGTATAGCAGCCGGGATTGGCGACGAGCTCAGTTTTTTTCACTTGCTCCCGATAGAGCTCCGTCAGACCGTAAACAGCTTTAGCTTCGGGGTCCAGATGCTCTGTCTTGTACCATTTTTCGAAGACCTGGGGGTCTTTGAAACGGTAATCGCCGCCTAAGTCCACTATCTTCACGCCGCTATTGCGCAGCAGCTTGCCGATCTTCATGGCGTGCCCGTGAGGAAGAGCGATAAAAATGACGTCGCTGTCGGCAGCGATGGCCTCCAGCTCTTTCATGGACTCCAATTCTTTCTCCACTCTGCCGCTCAGATGAGGGTAAAGAGAAGCGATGGCCTGTCCCGTGCTGCTTTCGGAAGTGATGTGGGCCAGCTCCGCCTCCGGATGTTCTGTCAAAAGCCGCAACAATTCCGCTCCGGCATAACCGGTAGCGCCGATGACACTGGCTCTCATAGTTTTCCTCCTTCCGCAACAGCCGAGGCCTTTTGCATAAAACCGCTAAAAACCTGCATAAATAAAAATTTTGCGGCTCAAAGGCCACCCTGCCGTTTTATGTTATGAATATACTACGCACGCTTGGATTTTGCAAGACTTTTTTTCGCTTCGCCTCTGCTTATATTTTGCAATTATCGGCCCTTGCTGGTAAAATATAAAGAGACGAAGGAGGCCCCTCCCATGCTCAAGACTCTCATCCTCACTTTACTTATCTTCTCCGGCCTGGTAGCCTTTGATAGCTTGGACAAAAAGTCTCCCCCTCCGCCGCCTCGCGATAAACAAACACAAGAGCAAAAGCTAGAGACCCGCCCTGCGGGCAGCGTCATGAAGAGCGTCATCTTGGCTCTTTTGCCGGAGCGGGAGCAGTGGCCCGAGCCTGTGCAAAAATTCTACACTGCTTTCAATTTGGCGGAAGTGATCGGTCCCATCCGCGCCAATCCCAACTGGACGCCTCTTGCCGATATGGCGCCCCTGCTGCCCTCGGCGCTGGTGGCTATCGAAGATCACGATTTTTACCGGCACGGCGCTCTCGACTTCAGCAGTATGGTGCGGGCGGCCGTCGCCAACATCATGGCGGGACAAGTGGTGGAAGGAGGCAGCACCATCACTCAGCAGCTGGTGAAAAATATTTTTCTTTCACCGGAGCAGACTGCAGAGCGCAAAGTTTACGAAGCGATCCTCAGTTTGAAATTGGAAGAAGAATACAGCAAGGACGAGATCCTCGAACTTTACCTGAACACCGCTTACTTCGGGGCCGGAGCCAACGGCATCAAACAGGCCGCCGCCGTTTTTTTCGCTAAACGGCCCAAAGATTTGACCTTGGGCGAATGCGCCGCTCTCGCCGCTCTTCCTTACGCCCCTTCTGCTCTCAATCCGCTGGAATACCCCGAAGACTGCCGCCGTCGTCAGCGTTTGGTGCTGAAGGCTATGGCCGACTACGGCTTCATCACTGCCGAAGAAAGGCAGGCTGCCGCCAAAGATCGCATCCCTTTGACCAACGGCCGCACTCTTTGACGGCGAGCTTTCGCCTTTTTCTTCCTATAAAAAATTACGGCTCCCGCGGCTGCGGCCGCGAGAGCCTTTTCTTTTTCTTTTTCAGCGAAGAGCTGCGAGCTCTATCTTTCTTTGCGCACCTGATAATTTTTGCCGTCGGTCACTACCGTCAGGCAGCCGTGCTCGCGGGTGTTGTACACTGTGGCGCCGATATGCTGCAAGCGCCCCACTGTTTTTTGGTTGGGATGATGATATTTTTGAAAGTCGCCGCAGCTGATGAGGGCGTAGCGGGGCTTCACCTTAGCGATAAAAGGATAGTAAGACGAATTGCGGCTGCCGTGATGAGCCACCTTCAGCACGTCGCAGCGCAGCTCTTCGGGGCTGAGACGTTGGGCCAAGGCCGCTTCTGCCGGCGCCTCCGCATCGCCGGTGAAAAGCATGGTGAAGTCGCCGTAGTGCAGCTTCATCACCAAGCCGGTGTTATTGATATTTTTGAGCTCTTTTTTGCTGAGAGAGGCGGTGAGGAAGCTGCCGGGCGAAAAGACCTCCAAATAATAACCGGGGCCCAGCTCTACTCTTCTGCCCGCCTCTAAGCGGCCGCCTTTGGCGTAGCCGTAGTCCCCTCTGTCTAAGATCTGCCGCAGCTTCACGCTTTTCTCGAGCCTTTCGTTCACGCCGCCGTTGTCAAAGACGCGGCTCACTTTGTAGCGGGGCAGAAAATCCAAAATGTTCCCCATGTGGTCGCTGTGGTGATGGGTGATGAAAACTTTTTCTACCCGCTGCACCTGCCGCCGCTTTAAATGCTCTTGCAAAGTTTGCCAAGCAAAGCGATCCCCCACGTCGATCATCGCATTTTTGCTTCCTTGCTGCAACAAGACGGCGTCGCCGTGGCCCACGTCCAGCAGGGTGATAGTGAGCTGCCCGCCCGGGGCAGCGGCTCGACCTTGAGGAGAAGGAGCGATCTCATCTGCGAGGCCGCTCCCGAAAAAGAGGCCCAGCAGCAGGAGCAGCGCCCCTGCCCATTTAAAAATTTTCTTCATCGTCATTCACGCCTTTCGCTTATGCTTCATGCGCCTTGCATCTTCATCTTCTCGCAGCAGGCGGCGACAGATCGATCTCTTATCTTTTTATTTAGAGCCTCAGCGCCCCAGTTCCCGCTTGATGATCTTTTTGTAGGCTTCCACTCCCGGCTGATCGTAAGCATCCACGTCGGCCAGCTCCCCTTCGTAGGCGATGCTCAGCATCAAAAAGCAGAGCAACAGCCCCAAGCAGTATTCGTCCCGCCGGGCCAAAGTGTAGACGGCGCTGAAGCGGCCGTCGTCAGCCAACGCTTCTCGGTTGGCGAAAAGAGCTGCCTGCAAAGCTTCGTTCAAGTCCAGCCCTGCGTATTTGGCGATGTCCGGCAGCTCGGGGAAGGGAGCCCCCAGCACCGCTTTTGCACCGCAGTCTTTTATTTGCAAAAATTGGATCACCTTATTGCGGCGCCCGTCCTGATGCTGCTGAGTTTGCGCGTGCATGTCGGTGCTGCCCACCGCCGCTATGGGAGTGCGGCCGTAGAACACCTGCCGCCCCTCTCTGTCGCAGCGCTTGCCCAGCGATTCTGCCAAAAGCTGCACATACCACTCGCCTACGGCCTTCAAACATTGGCCGTAGCCCATGAACACTTCGATGTCGCAGCCGTGAGCGCAGCCGGCCGCATATTTCAAACAGGCGTTCAACAAGGCAGGGTTGCGCCGCCAGTCTTTTGTTTTACAGGCTGCGTCCATATCGCGAGCCCCTCGCAAAAGAGCTTGGCTGTCGCAGCCTATGACCGCCGCCGTCACCAGGCCCGGAGCGTGCAGAACGGAGAAGCGGCCGCCTACCCCTTCTTTTATGTCGAAGGTGCGCCAGCCTTTGAGGGCCGCCAAGCGGGCCAAAGGCGACGCTGCCTCCTCCCTCAGATCGGTGACTGCCGCCACTTCCACAATGAGTTGAGGTTCGGCGCTCAATTTTTCAAAAAGATAGCTGAAAGCGGTAAGAGTCTCCAAAGTGCTGCCCGATTTGGAGATGGGCACTAAGAGCAGGCGGAAGCGCTCCCCTTTCAGTTCGTCGCCGGCAGTGCTATTTGCCAGAGCTTTGATCTCTTTCAGCAACAGTTCGTTTTGCCAAGCGTCTAAATTATTGCCGCCGAAAAAGATGTAGGGTCTCCCTCCTCTTTCTTTTAAGGAAAGACTGTTCCACCCTTCGCCGCAGAAAAGATCGAAGAGCACTTTGTTGCCGAGATAGGAGCCCCCCACCCCCAAGAAAACTGCTCCGTCCACCGAGCGAAGGCAATGAGCACCCAAGTCGCGAAGAGCTGCCATAGCGGCGGGATCATTGGGCCCTGCCTCGCTGATGTAAGGCAAACGAGTGAAATATACCGGCTCTTCGGCTCCGTCTTTGGACTTGTGGGCTTTGGCGCGGCCTGTGGATCTGAGCTCAGCCACAGCGGCGGCTGCGGCCTCGGCCCGGGGAGCCAAAGCTTCCAGTTCATCTTCAGTCAGACGGCCCTTGCCGAACATGGTGCCGTAAGCGAAGGCGAAGCTGTCGCCTACTTTTATGCATTTTTCGGCAGCTGTTTTCATCTCTCATTCCCCCTGTTTCTGTTTATCTGCAACAAATTATAGCATATGCCCTTTTGAACTGTCCACTTTTGCAAAAAGGAACGGCTTCTTCACCCCCACGTAAAAAGACCGCCCGCAAAATTTGCAGACGGTCTTTAAAATTTCTGGTGATGCATCCGCGACTCGAACGCGGGACACCCTGATTAAAAGTCAGGTGCTCTACCGACTGAGCTAATGCACCATGGCTGGGGCGGCTGGACTCGAACCAACGCATGCAGGAGTCAAAGTCCTGTGCCTTACCGACTTGGCGACGCCCCAATGAGGGAAAGTGTGTTGGGGTGACTGGTGGGAGTCGAACCCACGCGTAACGGAGCCACAATCCGCCGTGTTAACCACTTCACCACAGCCACCGCGTACCGCCAAGCCCACCGGGTCGGCGACAGATAGCATTATACTATATGCACCTGCCCGCGTCAAGGGTTTTTCCTATTATTTTGCGGATGCGGGAGCTGTGTTTTTATTCGTCGCCGGCCAAAGAGCGGTGGGCGAGGCCCACTCCCAGTTCATCTAAATTCAACACGCCTACGGCCATATAGACCGCCACGCAGAGATGTTCTCCCGCTCGGGCCAAGCCTATCTTGCCGCCTACGTTGAAGCCCACGGCCTTGTTCTTCACCTGCTCCAAAGCTTCGTGAGCAGCGCCCGCCACTGCGCCGGCGCCTACGTGGCTTTCGGTCACCAAGCCCTGCCGGGTAGCGGCCACCACTGCCCGCTCCACTATCTTCACCACGGAGGTGATGAATTCGCCGCCGAAGTCCACTGCCGTAGAGCGGATGCCCTTTTGAGCCAGCGTTTCTTTGAGCGCATTTTCTTCTCCCCGCGAACCGGTGAGGGCCATGCCGAGGGCTGCTCTGCCTATCTCGATGCTTTTATAAGTCCTTACGTCCTGTTGCAAAGCGTTTACTCCTGCTCTTCGGGCACGATCTCGATCTCTTTGATCTTTTCTTTATCCAGCACAGACACCAGCAGGAACACGGCCACGCAGACGAGCCATTCGAAATAGATCACGTGCTGCAGGACGTGGAGAGCCGGCACGAACTCCCAGATGACGATGCACAAAAGACCCGCCACCGTGGTCCAAAAGGCGCTGCTGCGCCGGCAAAGACCGGGAGCGAAAACGGTGAAGAAGAAAACGCAGGTCAAAGCTGTAGTCATGGAGAGACCGGCCACCATGGTCTTGACGATGCCCACGGCATTGAAAGCGAACCACAGGGTCAAAAGGCCGATGACGAAAACGGAGAGCCTGTTGACTTTCACGAATTTGCTGTCTGTCACCTGCGGATTTATGAAACGTTTATATACATCTTGACTGAAGAGGGTGCCCGCTCCCAGCAAAATGGTGCAGGCCGTAGACACGTCCGCCGCCCAAAGAGCTGCCAAAGTGATGCCGGAAGTGAGAGGGTCCAAACTCATGACGATCTTGGGCAGAGCCATGGTCGCCGTGATATCGGGGAAGCTCACTTTAGAACACAGGCCCAAGAGGGCGCTCAAAAAACCTACGGGAAACATCATAAGGCCGCCGAGGACGAAACCGTTGCGGGCAGTTTTGGCATCTTTCGCCCCGCAGGCGATCTGCACCGGCCCTTGAGCGGTGATGGCCTGAGTGATCATGACGATGAACCAGCCGATGATGATGGCCAAAGGCACGCCGCCGAAGGGATCCATCAAAACGTCTGCCTTAGGCAGCTTGGCCACCAGCGCATCCATGCCGCCGATGTTGCTCACGGCCATGAGGCAGCTGCAGAGGATGCCGCCGTAGATCAAGAGGACGCTGACCACGTTGGCCAAGCCGGAAGACCAGAGGCCGCCGATGAGGGTGATGCCGATGAAGACCACGGCGCTGGTGAGCATGCCGCCTTGAAAACTGAACACGTTGGGAAGCAGAGAAGAAAGGATGGCGCCTCCCGCCAGATATTGCAGAGAGGTGATGACGCACATGATGATGATGAGACCGATGGCGCACACCAACCTGCCCTTGGTGTCGTAGTAATATTCGAAAAATTCCGGGATAGTGGACACCTTCATGGCCCGCAGTTTGCCGGCGGCGAAGAGGCCCATCACCACCGCCCCCGCGGCCCAGGCACCGTTGTACCAGCCTGCGGCCATGCCTACGTTGAAAGCGTTCTCCGCCACGCCTACGGTGGAGGCGGCGCCTACGGCCAAGCCGGTGATGTTCACCGCTATGAGCCAGCTGCCCAGTTTGCGTCCTGCGAAGAGATATTCCGCAGAACCTCTGTCGGCTCTGTGCTTCACCCAAAAGCTGATGCCAAAGAGCAGACAGATGTATAGGATGACGATCGCCAATTGAACGGACATAAAAACACTACCTTCCTTCCATACTGCGATGCGGCGACGCAACCGGCGGCCGCAACTATGTAGATTATATCAATTTTCTTTAGATAATTAAAGGCCTTGGGAAAATAATCTTGCTTCGTATTGGAGGGCGGCAAATTTTTCCCCCAACTCCACACTCCTCACTCCAAACTCCAAACTCTTTAAAGCTCCACACTAACAGCAGTGCGTCGCACACTGAGGGGTCGCTGGGTTCGTATATCGTCGGTCATTGAGCTTGTCGAAATGCCCGACGCAACAGGGCGCCCTAACGCTTCGACACGCTCAGCGGGCGGGCGCCCCACTCCTCACTCCACACTCCTTCCCCTTGAACACACAACTGATTCATATGACTCTGCTGGGGAAGCCCGGCAAACTCCAAACTCTTTGAAGCCTGCGCCGGTGAAGGCGTGAACTTTTCTCAAACTTTTCGCCCTCTGCGCCGCTTTAAGAGGATTTTTTCTCCCCTTGTCGAATGTTAAAAGTTGGGTCGAAAGGCCCTTTTGAGAAAGGAGGCAACGTCATGAACGTTACATATAACACCCAAGGCACCTGCGCCAAGCAGATCACTTTCGAATTGACAGACGGCAAGCTCCACAACGTGAAGTTTTTGGGCGGCTGCCCCGGCAATTTAAAAGCCATCGGCAAACTCATCGAAGGGCAGGACGCCGCCGCCGTAGCCAAGTTGCTGGCCGGCACCGATTGCGGCGGCCGCGGCACCAGCTGTTCGGACCAACTGTCCAAGGCCATTTTGGCCAATCTGTAAAAGAACCGTCGAGCACTGACGAAGGGAGGGAAGGCTATGTACAGCATCTATAAAAGCGGCGACAACGGGCTGGAAGAATTAGAGCTCGAGCAGCTGGAAAAAGGTTGCTGGCTGGATCTCACCGCCCCCGATGAGGAAGAATTGAAGGAAGTGGCAGCTGCCACCGGCCTGCAGATGGACTTTCTCACCGCCGCCCTGGACGAAGAAGAGAAATCGCGTATCGAAGTGGAAGACGACGCCATCCTCTTCGTGGTGGACATCCCCTTCCTTCGTTCCAATAAAGATTACGATACCCTGCCTTTGGGCATCATCCTCAGCGAAGACCACATCGTCACCGTTTGCTTGGAGACCAACGGAGTCACGGCGGATTTCAGCGCTCATAACGAAAAAGCTTTCTCCACCGCCAAAAAGACCCGTTTCCTGCTGCAGATCCTCTATCGCTCCGCGGCCCTCTATTTGAAATACATCCGCATCATCATCCGCCGCACCGATCAATTGGAGCGGCACCTGCGCCAGAGCATGGAGAATTCGGAGCTTTTCAACCTTTTGGATCTGCAAAAGTCTCTCACCTATTTCTCCACTTCTCTTCGCTCCAATTCCGTAGTGTTGGAGAGGCTCACCCGTCTGCGCAGCCAAACCGGCGCTCAGCGCCATTTGAAAGTTTACGAAGAAGACGAAGACCTGTTGGAAGACGTGATCATCGAATACAAACAGTGTCTCGAGATGGTAGAGATGTATTCTCACATCCTCAACAGCATGATGGAAGTCTTCGCCAGCATCATCAGCAACACCTTGAACTTGGTGATGAAATTTTTGGCCTCGGTCACCATCCTCTTGGCCATCCCCACTTTGATCAGCGGCCTGTGGGGCATGAACGTGCCCGTGCCCTTCGCCGACTTCGACTTCGGTTTTTATTGCGTTCTCCTCTTGGCTTTTTGCATCACCGGCGTCGTAGGCTGGTGTCTCTGGAAGAAGCGGATGTTTTAGAGGTGCGATCGTGAGCAAAGTTATCGAAGAAAAATTGCTGGCCGGTTTCATTTTCGGCGACAACGACAATGACGAATATATCTATCTGCCCGGCGGCGAAGTGGGCGCCGCTGCTCCCTGCTGTGTGTTGGAAAGAAAAGGAGCAGTTGAAGACGTGCCCTTGAGCGCTGCGGCCTCTTTGGTGGGCCGCCTCTCTCTCCGCCTCTGCCGCCATCCTCTTTTGGGCAGAAGAGCCTATTAAAAGCACGGACTGAAAAATTTATAGCAAAATAAAAAGCGGGCTCTGCCGATCGCTATCGGCAGAGCCTTTGCTTTTTTTGTTTTTATTTTTCTGCGGCCTCAGAGCTCTTCAGGCCTTTTTCGCTGAGCTCGTACTTGCGCATGTAGCGATAAAGCGTCACTCTGCTCACCATCAGGCTCTCCGCCAATTTGGTGATGTTGCCTCCGGAGCCCTTCCACGCTTCGATGAAAGCTTCTTTGTCGTGCTTCCACGCATGCTGAGCATTTTTGTCTTGGGGCAGCACCAAATCTTCGGCGTCGATCAAGGCGCTGTGGCTGTGAAAGCAGGCTTTTTCGATGACTCCCTGCAATTGTTTCACGTTGCCCGGCCAGCGGCACTGCTCGAGAGCTTCCGTGGCCGCCGCCGTCAAACGTTTTTGCCCCGTGTTGTATTGGGCGCTCAATTCTGCCAGCATGTGCTGGGCGATGACGGGGATATCCCCGGGCCGCTCTCGAAGCGGCGGCACTTGCAGCACCGAAGAGGCCAGCAGACCGTAAAGTTTTTCCGAGAAGAGGCCTTTGGCAGTGAGCCGCCGTAAATTGGAATCGCAGGCTGCCAAGATGCGCACATCATAGCGGCGAGGCTGCCCTGCTTCGTCCGTAAGTTGACCGGCTAGAGCGGCTGCCAATTTTTCACACAGCGCCTTGGGCAGCTTCTCCACTTCATCCAAAAAGAGGGTGCCGCCCTGAGCCAGCTCCAATTTGCCCAGCAGCGGTTCTTTCCCCTGGGGCCGGCCGAAGAGCTCTTCTTCCAATCCTTCTTCGGACTGGCGGCAACATTGCAGCGTGATCAAAGGTCCTGCGGAGCGAGTGCTGGCCTGATGGATGCCGTGGGCCAGCCGCTGCTTGCCTGTGCCCGGCTCGCCCTGGATCAGCACGTTGGCGCTGCTGCGGGCCAAGCGGCCCGCTCTGCTTTGCATGAAGAGGAATTCTTTGCTCTCGCCCACCATGCTGTATAAACTGTAGCGGCTGTTGTAGCCCCGAGCATGGGCGATGGTGGTCTTTAAGTCGTCTACGGACATGCTAATCACCAAAGCGCTGTCCAACCGTCCCACCATGGTGAGAGGCACCGCCGTGGTGATGTCTTCAAAGGTGCGGTCCGCCGCTATCCACGTGGCTTCCTGTCTATACACCGGCTTTCCTGCCAGCGCCTGAGCGATGGGCAGTTTGTCGTAATTCAAAAAAGTTTCCCTTAAATCTGCCCCTTCCGCCAAGCGTTGCCTGCCCCGACTGTTGGCCAGCCTGACACTGCCTTCTGCTCCCACTTGATAGAAGCTCATGGGCAGCTGCTCCAAAAGCACTTCGTTCAGGCAGCGCTGTTCTTCGGCCAAAAGAAATTTTTCCAAAGCGTACTTCCAGCTCAAAAGCAGGCCCTGCCATAATTCGTAGGGGCCCTCCCCCAACACATAGAGAGAGAGGACATAGCACAGCTGCCCCTGCCAGCGCACGGGCACGGCCAAGTTATCGCCTTTATGCAGGAGGCGGCACCACAGTTCGGGCCCAAAGAGCAGCACCGGCTCTTCGTGCTCCAAGCACAGGCTGACGGCGCTGGTGCCCGCTTCTTTTTCGGTGAGCCTAAAGCCCGTCAAATTTTCCCACGGGCCGAAACCTTCTCGGGGAGCATGATCTTTCAAGACCCAGCCGTCTTTATCGATGAGCAGCAAACTGCGGCAGGCCTCCGCCAAAGGAGGGCAGCACTCGCTCACGAGGCCGTCCAAATAGCTCAGCACCGAGCTGTTCTTGGCCTGAAGCTCTTTTAAGGCCGCCGGCTCCAAGCGCCGCAGCCTGGGCAGCGCCTCGTTGGGGATCTGCGCCTTTTTGCAGCGCAGCCAAGAGGCAGCCACCCAGGGATGGACATTGCTGTTTGGATCGCCGCTTTCCATAAAACGCCGGTAATATTGCTCCAGCTTCTCTCTGTTGCGTCTTTCCCTGTACATGATCCGCTCCTTGCCGCTCTCTTACTTGGGCTGACCGTTGGCGACCAGCACCCTTCTAGCCCCCCAGTAGCGTGGCTTCCAATAAACATCGTTGAGACTGCTCAGC
>CANQBR010000018.1 GCA_947589605.1 uncultured Phascolarctobacterium sp.
TAAACAGAATACATATTATGTTTATTACTCTGGGTTGCAATTGCGGCAAAAACGGTTGCCTAAGAGGAGTGCAAGGGATGACTGAGATAGAGAGCAGAATGCAAAAGATCCGCCGATTACAGCTGGCGCAGTTAGAGGTCATTCGTATCTTTAAGGAGGTCTGCGATAGGGAAGGCATCACTTACTTCATGCTGGGAGGCACTATGCTGGGAGCAGTGCGGCATAAGGGCTTCATACCTTGGGACGACGATGTGGATATAGGTCTACCTCGCCCCGACTACGAACGCTTTTTGCAAGTGGTACAAAAATATTTGCCTCAATGGATATGGTTGGAAGCTGCGGGAAAGACAAAGAAATTTAACAGGTACTTTGCTAGGTTGAAGACAGCAAAGGCAAAACTCAGACGACTGAACTATTCTAGCAAATGCATTGAATATGCGTGGATAGATGTTTTCCCGTTGGACGGAGCACCGGCAGACAGAGTGCTTTCTGAACAACATGAAAAAACCATATTAAAACTGCGCAAGCTATTCGGAATAGCTAATTTCGATGTAGCAATATCGCTAAAACGGGCCAAGCCCAGAGCTTGGTACAAAGAGGCAGTAGTGCAGCTTTTCAGATTGATACCTTTGTACAGACTGTTGCCCAAGATGGTTATTTGGAAATTGCTGGATAAAACGCTCAAAAAATATAACTACGAAGAAGCGGCAGTCGTGGGTAATTTAACAGGACGCCATCGTTTAAAAGAGGCTTTTCCTAAGGAAGTTTATGGGGAAGGAAGAATGTATGATTTCGAGGGAATGAAGCTGCGTGGTCCCTCAGAACCCGAAATTTATCTGCGACAGATGTACGGTGATTATCTGCGATATCCGCCGGAAAACAAGCGAAATGATCATCAGACAGAGATACTTATGGATCTGCCAGAATAAAGCGCATAGTCTGAGAAATGGGTAAATAAACATCAGGTATTAGACTTAATTGTAAGTATGCAATTTAGATAAATCAAGTAACGATTTTTTGTTTTACTCCTTTAGGAGGGATGAGATGAAAAGAGAGATGACTTACAGCTTCATGCGTAAGGTGGGCGCCAAGTGAGCGCTGGCGGCCCTAAAGGGGTAGTGGTAGGCGGCAGTAACGTGGGGCTGGCCGTGGTTTTAGAATTGCTGCGGCAAGGTTACTATGTGGAGTTGATAGATAAAGCGCCCCCGAATGAGACTTCGCTAGCCCTTTACACGAGGCAGTGGAATTGGCGGCCTGAGGATCTGCTCTACTTCAACGGCGATCTCTTTGATAGGCTCAGCACAGATCCAGCAGTAGAGTTGGTCTTTATCAGCGCCGGCTTGGGCAGGGTGGCGGCCTTTGAAGAACTGCACCCGGCAGAGATAGACAACGTGCTGGAAGTGAATGCCTTGGCAGCGATCAAGATACTCCGATGCTTCTATGATCGTTTGCTGGGGGAAGCCCCTTTTTATTGCGGCGTGATGGGTTCTATTGCCGGGCTAGTTTCTTCGCCTCTTTTTTCTGTTTATGGAGCTTCCAAGGCTGCTCTTTGTCGCTGCACGGAAAGCCTCAACATAGAATTGGAAATGGCTGGCAGCTCTAATCGCATTTTGACGGTGGCGCCTTTCTCTTTGGCCGGCACTAGTTTCAACGGTGCCGACAACGATCTGGCTTTACTGAGGCCCTTGGCGAAAGAGTTAGTGGATCGCATGCGTGCGCGGAAAACTTTTTACATTCCGCAATATGATAAAACAGCTGCAGATGTACTGGAAAGATATCGGCGCGATCCTCATGCTTTCGGTGTCAGCAGCTATGTATATAAGCAAAAAGGCGGCAGAGTAAGCAGCGGAACCAAGGCGGTGATCGGCTATCTATCAGGCACTTTCGATCTTTTTCACATCGGTCACCTCAATTTGCTACGGAAAGCCAGAGAGCACTGCGATTATCTTATCGTGGGCGTACACGCCAGTGGCGAATGGAAAGGGCGAGAGACCTTCATACCTTTGGAAGAGAGAATGGCACTATTAAACGCCTGCCGTTATGTGGACAAGGTGGTGCCTGCGGAGTTGGAAGACAGCGATGCCTGGCTCAAATATAATTTTCACAGACTTTTCGTAGGCGACGATTATATGGGGTCGGCTCGTTTCGCCCGTTATGAAGAATACTTTAAAGATAAAAATGTGGAGATAATCTATTTTCCCTATACTCGAGGTACCAGCAGTAGCAAACTTAGGGCCGTGCTGACGGCGGCTCTTAAAAAAAGCAAGGGCTAGGCTCCCTCACTCTCGGGTAAAATGCGCCCGGGCCGCGGCCAAAAATTTTTCGGCGATGGGCGTGAAGAGTTGGTATTTTTTCCACACAAGGCAGATCTTCGTTTCCAAGCGAGGAGCGAGGGGGCGAAAGACAAGGCCGCTCTCTGCCCCCGTGTCGATCAATTTGTCGAAAGTGAGGAGATAGCCGAGGCCTTGGCGCACGAAAAGAGAGGCATTGTAGGCCAGACGGAAGGAACCTTCCAAATGCAGTCGCTCCATTTTTTCGCCGCACCAGCGGGGCAGGTCCCGCTCCCAACTTTGCTCCGAACAAAAGAGAGGCAAACCCATCAGGTCATCCGCACGGATGACCTTTTTCTCTGCCAGCGGATCGTCGCTCTTCATGACGAGGCCCCACACGTCGGGGCAGGGAAAGGGCAGGGCGCGATATTTGGTAAGATCCGGTTCTTCCGCCAGCACGGCGAAGTCTAAGAGGCCTTTGTCCAATTTTTCCGTCACCTGTTCCGTGTCGCCGCTGGTGATGTGATAGCGCAGGCCCGGATGATCTTCCTTCATGCCTTTGATCACAGCAGCCAAGTCGCAGATCTGCCACGATTCGGCGAGGCCGAAGTAAATATCGCCGCCGGCTACGTCTTCCAAGGCCGCAAATTCACCGCTGATCTTGTCCGCCATAGTCAAAAGATCTTCTGCCCGCTTGCGCAGCAAAAAACCTTCTTCCGTGAGCTGGATGCTGAAGCTGCGGCGTACGAAAAGTTTCTTGCCCAGTTCTGCCTCCAAAGCTTGGATCGCTTTAGAGAGGGTGGGCTGGGTCACATGCAAAAATTCGGCTGCTCGCGACATGTTTTCTTCCCGAGCGGCGGCGAGAAAATAACGCAGTGTCCTGATCTCCATAAAAGCTCCCTCATTGTTATGCATAATAAGAATAACGCGATATAAATTATAACCATTAGCACGAAAAAGCGCAAGGCAGTAAAATAGAGAAGAAGGAGGGAGAGCGAAATTTTGGGAGATTTAACGGAAATTTTGAAAGACGCCGGCTGCGGACCGGAACGGATAGCGGAGATCTGCCGTTTTTACGAGAAGGGCGATCTGCAGGAAGCAGTCCGCAAATTAAAGCTCCATCGCCGCTCGCTGATGGAAAAACTTCACATCGCTCAAGCGGAGGTATATAGTTTGGATCTGCTGTTGCGAAAATTCGCACGGGAACTGAAATAAAAAATCATGCAAGGAGGCTGTATCATGAAAAAGAAGATCGCAATCTTAACGGCATTGACCTGTTTGGTGGGACTGGGAGCTTTGGGGGGAGGCAGCGCCGCCGCCGCCAATGCGCCGGTGAACACGAAGCTGAGCCTCACCAAAGAGTGGGACAAAACTTTTCCTCAAAGCGACAAGGTGCTCCACAGCAAGGTGACCTTCCCCAATCGCTACGGCATCATGCTGGCGGCCGATCTTTACGTGCCGAAAGCTGCCGAAGGAAAATTGCCGGCCATCGCCGTGAGCGGTCCTTTCGGCGCCGTGAAAGAGCAGTGCTCCGGTCTCTATGCTCAAACTCTGGCGGAGCGGGGCTTTTTGACCATCGCCTTCGATCCTTCTTTCACCGGCGAAAGCGGCGGCGCTCCCCGCTACATGGCTTCGCCGGATATCAACACCGAAGACTTCATGGCGGCGGTAGACTTCCTCTCTGTGCAAAATAACGTGGATCCTGACGAGATAGGCATTTTGGGCATCTGCGGTTGGGGCGGCATGGCTTTGAACGCGGCGGCGCTGGACACCCGCATCAAAGCCACGGCGGCCATGACCATGTACGACATGGCCCGGGTCAACGCCAACGGCTATTTTGATGCGGAAGATTCCGCCGACGCCCGCTATGCGAAAAAGCAGGCCCTCAACGCTCAGCGCATAGCCGATATCAAAGCCGGTTCCTATAAATTAGGCGGCGGTGTGGTCGATCCCCTGCCTGATGACGCGCCCTTCTTCGTTAAAGATTACTACGATTATTATAAAACTCCCCGCGGCTATCATCCCCGCTCTCTCAATTCCAACGGCGGCTGGAACGTGACGGGCTGCATGAGCTTTATGAACCAGCCCATCCTCCGCTACATCAACGAGATCAGGAGCGCCGTCCTCTTGGTGCACGGCGAAAAGGCCCACTCCTGTTACTTCTCTCGGGACGCTTATGCCGCCATGGTGAAGGACAATCCTTATGCGGCCAACAAAGAATTGCTGATCATACCGGGGGCCTCTCACACCGATCTTTACGACGGCGGCGACAAAAAAGTCATTCCCTTTGACAAACTGCAGGCTTTTTTCGCTGCCAATCTCAAAGGCTGAAACTTTCGCACAGTCAGCCGGATGAAAAATAAAAAGGCAAAGCGGCGAGCAAAGTGAAATTTTCGAACATTCGCCGCCGGATGACCTAGCTTACGGTCAAGTCGGGAAAGATCATGTTTTGATATATTTTTCCCGACTTAACTTTTATGATCGAAAAGTTCGCGATAACGGGAGCACGGCAGTGCTCCTCTTTTCGTAGCGGGAAAGAAATTTTTCCTGCCTTGCGCAAAGAGCAGGGCCGGGCCTATAATGAAAGAGTGAAAAAGAAAAAGAAATTTTGCGGGAGGGCAGAGGATGAAAGCCTTGAAGAAAACGAACGCCTGCCGTCTTTTGGACGAAGCAGGCATCACCTACGAGCTGCGGGATTTTCCCATCGGCGAAGAACATTTAGACGGAGAAGAAGTGGCCAAGCTGGTGAATCTGCCTCCGGAAGAAGTTTTCAAAACTCTTTGCGCCCGCAGCGACAAAGGAGCGGTGCTCTTTGCCTGCATCCCCGTTACAGGCGAACTGGATCTGAAAGCTTTGGCTCGAGCCGACGGCTGCAAGCGAGCGGAGCTGGTCCATTTAAAAGAACTCTTCCCTCTCACCGGCTACGTGCGAGGCGGCTGCTCGCCCTTGGGCGCGGTCAAGCCCTACCCGGTGTACATCGATGAGACCTGCATCCTATGGGAGCGCATCGCCGTCAGCGCCGGCCGCCGCGGTCTGCAGTTGTTGTTGCGGCCGGAGGATCTCGTGCGGGCGGCGAAGGCCGTCGTCGCACCTCTCACCGCCGAATAGGCAAAGCCTTGCGCGGTCTTCTTTAGTCTTGACTGCCTTGGGGCCGCGATATATAATGTTTACATACTGGGGAAGTGTTGCAACCGGGAGGCTCTATGCTGCAGGTGAAGGTTCGCATCAAAAGCTTTTGCGACGGCAGAGCCGCCGAAGAGCAGAGAGTGCAAGCAGTCATGACCGAAAGAAACGGTAAGTTTTACCTGCTCTACGACGAACCTGCGGCTGCCGGGCTCGGCTCTGTCCGCACCACCCTCAAATGGACGGAGGACAACGTGTTGCTCTTGCGCAGCGGCGCTGTAAAGAGCCGTCAGGAATTTCGCGCGGGGCTCAGGCACGCCGACCTTTACCGCACGCCTTGGCTGGAAGCGGAGCTCATTACCGTCACGAAGAGAGTGGCCGTAAAGAGCAGCCCCGGTCGTCGGCGCATCGAATTGGATTACGACTTGCTTTTCGGATCGGGCCCGGCCTCTTTGCGGAAGGTTTTGATCGAGATAGAGGAGGAAGCAGGACTTGGACATTAAAAAAAGCCTTGCAGCTGCCTTGAAGGCAGCGGCTCTGGCCGCCATGGAGCAGGGGCTCCTGCCTCGGGGCGAAGTGCCGGAGGTGCTGCTGGAAGTGCCGCCCCAAAAAGAATTCGGGGACTTTGCCAGCAACTTTGCCATGCAGAGCGCCCGTTATTTAAAACGCCCGCCTCGGGTCATCGCCCAGGCCCTTATCCAACAGTTGACCTATCCTTATATAGAGAAGGTCGAGATAGCAGGGCCGGGCTTTCTCAATTTTTATCTGAGACCCGATTGGCTTTACGACAGCCTGCGGGAGATAGCAAAAGCCGGAGAAGGTTACGGCGATCTTCCTTCCGTTTCTTCAGAAAAGATCCAGATCGAATATGTCAGCGCCAATCCCACCGGGCCCCTCCATGTGGGACACGGCCGAGGCGCAGCGGTGGGAAGTGCTTTAGCCAACCTTTTGCGGGCTGCAGGCTACGATGTGAGCCGGGAATATTACATCAACGACGCCGGCAACCAAATGCAGAACTTGGCCGCCTCCGTCAATGCCCGTTATCTGGAACTCTTCGGACAACACCCCAAATTTCCCGAAGACGGCTATCATGGCCGCGACATCGTCGACACCGCCTGCCGCATCAAAGCCAAATACGGCGACAGTCTTTTGGCTTTGCCCGAAGAAGAAAGACTGCGGCGGCTGCGCACCATGGCTTATGAGGAAAAACTGGCTGCCTTAAAAGAAGACTTGGCGGCCTTTCGCTGCGAGTTCGACGTGTGGTTCAGCGAACAGACTCTTCACGCTGCTCATAAGATCGAAGCGGCCTGCGACGTGCTGCGGCAGCGAGGCTATCTGTATGAAAAAGACGGGGCCCTATGGCTGAAGGCAGCAGAGCACGGCGATGACAAAGACAGAGTGGTGATCCGCGATAACGGCGTGCCCACTTATTTTGCTGCTGATATCGCTTATCATTGGGATAAATTCCAAAGAGGCTTCGACAGAGTCATCAATATCTGGGGGGCCGACCACCACGGTTACATACCTCGGGTGAAGGCAGCCATCGAAGGGCTGGGTTATCGACCCGAGCAATTGGAGATACTGTTGCTGCAGATGGTGAATCTTTTCCGCAACGGCGAAGTGGTGAAAATGTCCAAACGCACCGGGCAGAGCATCACTCTCAGCGAATTGATCGAAGAGGTAGGCACCGATGCGGCTCGCTTTTTCTTCAATATGCGCTCTTTGGACAGCCAGTTAGATTTCGATATGACCTTGGCAGTAGAAAAGAGCAACGACAACCCGGTGTATTACGTACAGTATGCCCACGCCCGCATCGCCAGCATCTTGCGTCAAATTGCGGAGGAAGGCATCGAAGCTCTGCCGCCGGACGAGGTGCAGTTCGACCTGCTAAAGACCCCTGAAGAGGCAGAATTGATCAAAACACTGAGCATTTACCCGGAACTCATTGCTCAGGCAGCGAAAGAGAGAGAGCCACACAAGTTGGCCCACTACGTCCACGCTTTGGCCGGGGACTTCCACTCTTTCTACAATCGCTGCCGAGTGCTGGGAGCAGAGCCGCCCTTGCAGCAGGCAAGGCTGATTCTCATCAAAGCCACCGGCCATGTGCTGCGTCATGCTTTGGGCATATTGGGAGTGAGCGCTCCTCAGCGGATGTAAGAGTTTGTTCATTATATAAAAAGCGATCAAGAAAGGACGGGAAGGTACATGACCAAGTATATTTTCGTTACCGGCGGCGTGGTATCGTCTCTGGGCAAGGGCATTACCGCTGCTTCTTTGGGCCGTCTGCTGAAAAGCAGGGGATACAAGGTGACCATCCAGAAGTTCGATCCCTACATCAATATCGATCCCGGCACCATGAGCCCCTATCAGCACGGGGAAGTGTTCGTCACCGACGACGGGGCGGAAACGGATCTGGATCTGGGCCATTACGAAAGGTTCATCGACATCAACCTGTCCAAAAGTTCCAATATAACTACCGGCAAGATATACCAGAGCATCCTCACCAAGGAGCGGCGGGGCGACTATTTGGGAGCTACCGTGCAGGTCATCCCTCATGTGACCAACGAGATCAAAGAGAGAGTCTTCAGAGTAGGTCGGCAGGATAATGCGGACTTTGTCATCACCGAGATCGGCGGCACCGTGGGCGACATCGAGAGCCTGCCCTTCTTGGAAGCAATCCGTCAAGTTAAGAAGATGGTGGGAAAGAACGATGTGCTCTACATCCACGTCACTTTGGTGCCCTACATCGCCGCCGCAGGAGAATTGAAGACGAAGCCTACTCAGCACAGCGTGAAGGAATTGCGCAGCATCGGTATCGCTCCCGATATCATCGTCTGCCGCAGCGAAAAGCCTATTTCCGACAGTATGCGGGAAAAAATGGCCATGTTCTGCGATGTGGACCCGGACGCCGTCATCCAAAATCTCACGGCCAAGAGCATCTATCAGGTGCCTATGCTGCTGGAAGAACAGGGCTTGGATCGCATCGTGCTGCGGAAACTGGAGATGGAAGACAGGCCCAAGGATATGAGCAGTTGGTACGCCATGGTGGAGCGGGTGTTGAAACGGCATGACAAGAAGGTGACCATCGCCGTAGTGGGCAAATACGTGGCTTTGCAGGATGCCTATATCAGCATCAACGAAGCTCTCCACCACGCAGCCATGGAAAATGCCGCCGATGTGGAAGTAAGGTGGATCAATGCGGAAGAGATAGAAGACCCCGCTGTGGATATGGACAGGGTAATGGCCGGCACAGACGGCATTTTGGTACCAGGCGGCTTCGGCGACAGAGGCATCGAAGGGAAGATCAAGGCCATCCGCTATGCCAGAGAGCACAAGATACCTTTCTTCGGTATCTGTTTGGGGATGCAGTGCGCCGTCATCGAATATGCACGCAACGTGTGCGGCTGGACAGGAGCCCACAGTGCGGAGTTCGATCCTCACACGCCCTATCCGGTCATCGATCTGATGCCGGAGCAGCGAGATATCGAAGATAAGGGCGGCACCATGCGCTTGGGGCTGTATCCTTGCAAAGTTTATGCCGGCAGCCTCACGGAAGAAGCATACAAAGAGCCGCTGGTGTATGAGCGCCACCGCCATCGCTACGAATTCAACAATGCCTATAAAGAGACATTGTTGGGAGCGGGGCTGACCATAGGCGGCACTCTGCCCAACGGACGTTTGGTGGAGATCGTCGAGCTGCCGACTTCTGTTCACCCTTGGTTCGTAGGCGTGCAGTTCCATCCCGAGTTCAAATCGCGGCCCACTCACGCTCATCCTCTTTTCTTTAACTTCATCGCCGCCGCTTTGAAAAAACGGGGGCAGGCATAAGAGGAGCCGAGGGTCATGATCAAGAAAATTTTTACCAGCCTCATCTTGCTCATCGCCATCATGTGCTTTGTCCTTTCCTTGTTGAAAGGGAACAACAACAGCGATAAGGCCGTGGTGAAAGGGCCGGATCGAGTGGCCGTCATCGATATCGAAGGGCCCATCACTTCCGGCAGCGACAGCCTTTCGTCGGCTTCTCTGTGGAGCAAAAGCGCCGGGGTCACGAGCGGCAGCATCATGCGGCAATTGCGTCGGGCTGCCGGCGATGACAGCGTGAAAGCTGTGCTCCTGCGCATCAACAGCCCCGGCGGCAGTGCCACTGCGGCGGAAGAAGTGGGCAGAGAGCTGAAACGTTTTAAAGAGAGCACCAAGAAACCGGTGGTGGCCAGCATGGGAGACAGTGCCACCAGTGCAGCCTACTGGATCGCCGCCTGCGGCGACAAAGTTTATGCCAATGCCTCTTCTTTGACCGGCAGCATCGGAGCTTATGTGCCTTATACCAATTTACAGGAAGTGCTGAAGAAGATCGGCATCGCCAGCGACAGGATCAAAAGCGGCCCCTATAAAGATATTTTGGCAGCCGATCGGCCCATGACTCCCGAAGAGCGGCAGCTCATCCAAAATATCGTAGACGAGATATACGGCGACTTCGTCACTGCGGTGGCTGAAGGCCGCAAGATGGACGAAGCTCAGGTGCGGAGGTTGGCCGACGGGCGCATCTATACCGGCCGCCAAGCAAAAACTTTGGGGCTGGTCGACGAGCTCGGCAACTACTACGATGCCCTGCAGGAAGCGGGAAAATTGGGTCAGATCAAACCCAAAGCCGATGGGTTGCCCGAAGTGTTGGAAGACGAAAAACCTCAACCTTGGGAATATCTGTTGGGAGCGGAGATGACCCGTTTATTTAAGGGAGCCGTTGCCGCCGGTTTGAACAGCGGGCTGGGCTTGGAGCAGCCGGGCACGGCTCAGGTGCGTTAAGGGAGGCCCTCATGAGACGCAAGACCTTCGAGGTGCTCTTTGAGCCGAGCACAGGTATGACGGAGGTAGCTGAGCAAGCCTGCCTGTGGCGCAGCGCCAGCTATTTTTGCATGAGCACCGGCTTCTTCTGGGGCGTGGTCATCAACACCTATTTTTCTCGGCAGCCCTTAGCCGTTCGGGGAGCTCTTATCTTAAGCGTCATGCTTATCTCGGCGGCTATATTGCTTTTGTACGGTTTCATCGTCCACGGCATAGTGGAGACCTACGGGCAGACGGGCAACCCGGTGAGCTTTCTCTGCCTGCTGGGTTATACCGCTCTGCCTTTTTTGATCCTGACGCCGGCTGCGCTCTTGGCGTCTCGCTACGGTATGACAGGGTTGCCTTTTTTGGGCCTGTGTTTTCTTGCGGGGGTGCTGTGGCTCCTCTTTCTTTTAGTGCGGTCCATCCAGGTGGTGTATATCATCGATCTTCCCCGGGCAGTGGGGGCGGTGGTACTCAGTTTGGTGCTGCTCTACACGGTCTTCGGTCTGCCTCTGCAGATCGCTTGGGCCCTGATCGGTCGCTATTGGACTTTTAGCTGAAGCTTTTATTATGAAATTTTGGTTGCAGAACAGCGATAAAAGTGTATAATATAAGTGGTTAGCGTAGACTATATCCCCGCAAGTACTTAGGATGAGGAGTGAAAAGGCAATGAAGAGAGAACTGTCTATGGAATTTGCTCGGGTCACCGAGGCTGCTGCGGTAGCCTGCGGCCGTTTGGTCGGCAGAGGCGATAAGAACGGTGCCGACGGACTGGCTGTAGATGCTATGCGCCAGACCTTCGATACCGTCAACATCAGCGGCACTGTGGTCATCGGCGAAGGCGAGATGGACGAAGCGCCGATGCTCTATATCGGCGAGCATGTAGGCGCCGGCGGCTCTGAAGTGGATATAGCCGTAGACCCGGTAGAAGGCACCAATTTGGTAGCCAAGGGCATGCCCGGAGCTATCGCGGTCCTCGCCGTAGCGCCCAAGGGCTGTCTTCTTCACGCTCCCGACATGTACATGGATAAGATCGCCGTAGGCCCCAGAGCCAAAGGCTGCATCGATATCGACGCGCCTATCAAAGAAAATCTGCAGCGGGTGGCCAAGGCTCTGAATCGGCGGGTCAGCGACCTGAACGTCGTGCTGTTGGACAGAGAGAGACACTATCCCCTCATTGAAGAGATCTCTAGTGCCGGCGCCCGCATCTCCCTCATCACCGACGGCGATGTGAACCCCATCGTCGAAGTAGGTATCGAAGGTACCGGCGTCCATATGTACGTGGGCAGAGGCGGCGCCCCCGAGGGCGTGATCGGAGCGGTAGCCATCAAATGTTTGGGCGGCGACATGCAGGCCCGCCTCTATGTGGAGAACGAGGCGCAGGCCCTGCGGTGCCATAAAATGGGCATCGGCGATCTGAAAAAAGTGCTGACTTTGGACGATCTGGTGAAAGGCGACGACTGCCTGTTCTCGGCCACTGCCATCACCAACTGCAACATGCTCCACGGTCTGCGCTACTTCGGCGGCGGTGTGCGTACTCACACTATTCTTGCTCGCTACAGCACCGGCACCGTAAGATTGATCGACACTATCCATCGCTTCGACCGCAAGAATTTCAACATTAAACTGTAAAACGCAAGCGTTTCGGCATAGGGAGCAGGGGAAGAACCTGCTTCCTGTGCTGCTTTTGCTTTTTAACGCCGCCTGAGGCGGCAATATCTGCCCGGAGCAGATCGTCAGCGAAACGATCCCGCTCCTTTGGGGTCTATGCGTAATTTTATCGTGGACAGGCTCACCGCTCTTCCTGCCGTGCAGAAGGCGGCGGCCTATCGAAAAGAAAAAAGAGCCTGTGTAGTAACCGGGTTGACTGCCAGCAGCAAGCCGGTCTTTTTTGCTGCCTTGGATAAAGTTTTGGGAGGCAGGGGCAGCCTGGCCTTCATCTGCGCCACGAGGGAAGAAGTGCAAAGTTATCGCCGCGCGGCCGCCTATCTTTATCCTGATCTGCCGGCACAAGAGCTTTATCCTTTTTCGCTGCCGCGGCCGGCAGTGACGGCGGAGGGCTTGGAAGTGGCTGCCGCCCGCAGCGCCGCTTTGAGCATTTTGGCCGGGGAAGTCAGAGGGATCGCCTTCATCACGGCCGAAGCTTTCCTGCAAAAACAACTGCGCCCTCTTTCTAAAGAGCGGGCCCGCCTTTCTCTTAAAGTGGGAGACAGCATCGATCGGCAGGCGGTGATAGAGTGGCTCGCGGCTGCAGGCTACGAACGCTGCCCGCAGGTGGAGGGGCTGGGCCAGTTCGCTTTGCGGGGAGGCATCATGGATGTTTATCCCATCAATTCGTCTGTGCCGCTGCGCATCGAATGGTTCGACAAAGAGATCGACAGCCTGCGCGATTTTTCCATCGAAAGTCAGCGCAGTTTGCAAGAACTGCAGACGGCCGCCATTGCTCCCATCACTTTTGCAGAAGAAGGAGAGGAAACGACACCTCTCTTCGCCCACTGTCATCCTGCTACGTTGACGGTAATGGACGAACCCGCCCGAGTTTTTGAACTGGCGGAAAAAGTGCTGGCGGAAAATCGCGAGCATCGGTCCGAATTGTTCGACGTTGCGGAACTGGAAGAGCAATGCAAAAACAACGGGGTGCTGCTGGCCAGCGTTTTAGGCCACAGCCATCAAAGCGATCTTCCCGTTATCAAAGCAAATGCGGCCCAAGCTGCGCCTTACAATAAAAACACGGCCCTTTTGATGGACGATCTTCGTTCTTTTCTCAAAGAAGGGCTCAGCCCCGTCATCATGCTGGACACGAGCATCAAGGCCCGCTCCTTCGCCGAAAGTTTGAAGGGGCAGGGGCTGCCCGCTCTTTACGGAGAAAACGGCTACGTGCCCGGTTCCGTCAATTTGATCTTCGGCGAAATCGATCGCGGCTTTCGTTTTGCACAAACGGATTGGCTGCTGCTGACGGAAAAAGATATTTTCGGCAGTCAAAAGCGCCGCCGTCTGCCTCGCAAAGGGCAGGGAGCCCAGCTGCAATATTTTTCCGACATCAAGGCAGGCGACTATGTAGTCCATCGCACTCACGGCATCGGCCGTTACGAAGGGGTGGAAACTTTGGAAGTGGGCGGCAGCCGCCGCGACTTTCTTCGTCTCGTCTATGCAGGCGGCGACCGCCTTTACGTGGCCACAGATCAAGTGGGGCAGTTGCATCGCTACGTGGGAGGCGAAGATGCCCCCAAACTTTCCCGCATGGGAGGGGCCGATTGGCGACGGGCCACGAAAAAAGCGGCGCAGGCCGTCAGCGTGCTGGCAGAAGAATTGGTGCGGCTCTACGCCCAAAGACAGGTGCAGCCGGGGCACGCTTTCGAAGCCGACACTCCTCAACAAAAAGAATTCGAAGAAGCTTTTCCTTTTGAAGAAACTCCCGACCAACTGCAGGCCATCGCCGAGATCAAGGCCGATATGGAGCAACCGCGGCCCATGGACCGCTTGCTGTGCGGAGACGCCGGTTACGGCAAGACCGAGGTGGCGGCGCGGGCCGCTTTCAAATGCATCATGGGCGGCAAGCAGGTGGCCCTGTTGGTGCCTACCACCGTGCTGGGCCAGCAGCACTATTTGACTTTGCAGGAGAGGATGCAGCCCTTCGGGGTAAACATCGCCCTTTTGAATCGATTTTGCAGCGCTCAAGAAGAGCGGCGCATTTTGCAAGAAACGGCTCAAGGCAGCGTAGATCTTTTGATCGGCACTCATCGGCTCTTGCAGCCGGATGTGAGTTTTAAAGACTTAGGCCTTTTGATCATCGACGAAGAGCAGCGCTTCGGCGTAGCGCAAAAAGAAAAATTGAAACGTTGGCGCAGCGACATCGATGTGCTGACTCTTTCCGCCACGCCCATCCCCCGCACTCTGCACATGGCCATGGTGAAGACACGAGACATGAGCGTCATCGAGTCGCCGCCGGAAGATAGGCTGCCGGTGCAGACCTATGTGGCCGAATACGACGATGCCTTGGTGCAGGAAGCAATTCGTCGGGAATTGCGGCGAGGAGGTCGCATCTTTTATGTTTATAATCGGATCAGCGGACTTGCGGGGCTGGCAGCCCGGCTGCAGCGGTTGGTGCCGGAGGTGCGGATCAAAGTAGGGCACGGCCGCATGACGGAAGAATCGTTGGAAGATGTGATGCTCAGCTTCTACGAGGGAGACTGCGATCTTTTGCTCAGCACCACCATCGTGGAGAACGGACTGGATGTGCCTTCGGCCAACACCATCATCGTGGAGGGAGCGGATCGCTACGGGCTCTCGCAGCTCTATCAATTGCGGGGCAGAGTTGGCCGGTCATCCCGTTTGGCTTACGCCTATTTTCTCTATCAACCCCATAAAGCTCTTTCAGAAGTGGCTGAAAAGCGGCTCAGCGCCATCCGCGACTTCACCGAATTGGGAGCGGGCTTCAAGATAGCTATGCGCGATCTGGAAGTGCGGGGAGCAGGCAACATACTGGGGGCGCAGCAACACGGTCACATCGCCAGCGTAGGCTTTGCCACCTACTGTCAATTATTGGAAGAAGCCATCGCTCGTTTGCAGCAGGGGCAAACCAAAGAGATCGAGCCGGAGCCGATACTGGAGATCTCCGGCGATGCCTACATCCCCGACGACTACATCGCCGAGCCCCGCTTCAAAATGGAAGTGTATCGGCGCTTTGCCGAAATGCAATGGCAGGACAGAGACGACTTTTTAGACGAATTGATCGATCGTTTCGGGGCACCGCCGCCGGAAGTGGAGCGGCTGTGGCGGCTGGCCTGTCTCAGGGGGCTCTGCCGTTTGCTGAAGGTGAGAGACATCAGCGTCGGGAAGAATCAGATCCGTTTGGTCTTCGCTCCCGGGGCACCGGTAGCCCCCGAGGTCGTCGCCCGGCTGTTAAAGGTCAATAAGGGCAGGCTCGCCTATAAAGCCGGGCCCCCGCCTCAATTGACTTACAGAGCGGAGAGCGATGAAACAGATCCTCTTCAATGGTCGGAAGAGCTTATGATAAAATTGCTGCCCAAAGAGCGGCGCTAGTCTGATAAAAGCGGCAAGGCCGAAAAGATCGGGGGCGGCCGCAAGAAAGGAGGGAGAGAAGTGAGACCTGTCAAAGACGGCTTTCTGCGGGGAGCCCTCATCCTTACCGCAGCAGGTCTGACCGTAAAAGTCATAGGCTCAGTCAATCGCATCCTCCTCTCTCGGCTTTTGGGCGGCGAAGGCATTGGCCTTTATCAGATGGCCTATCCCATTTATCTGTTGCTCTTGGCTGTATCTTCGGCCGGTCTGCCTGTGGCTATTTCCATTTTGGTCTCGGAAAATTTGGCTAAAGGAGCTTACGGCAGCGTCAGGCGCATTTTTCGCCTCACCTTGTTGGCTATGGCAGGCTTCGGCTTGCTGCTGGCCGTTCTTTTGGCTGTGGGAGCTTCCGTCTTGGTGCAGGCGGGGCTCTTGCAGGACAGCAGGGCCTATTGGGGCCTTTTGGCCCTCACGCCGGCGGTGTTCTTCGCCACCATCTTGGCCAGCTTTCGCGGATATTTTCAAGGGCAGCAGTTGATGACACCGCCTGCTCTCAGTCAGGTGCTGGAGCAAATGGTGCGGGTGACGGCCATGCTGACCTTGGCTTGGTATCTTTTGCCCCTCGGTCTGGAGTATGCCGCCGCCGGCGCTGCCTTCGGAGCAGTGCCGGGTACGGTGACGGGCCTCGTCGTATTGACTTGTTTTTACTTTTATTACGGCAAATGCGATCGCCTACCTCCTCCCGCCGAAGAGGGAGAGAATATACTGGGAGCCTCCGCTATTTTAAAGAAACTTTTTCGCTTGGCTCTGCCGGTGTCTTGCGCCAACATCTTGGTGCCCCTCAACAGTTTGTTGGATCTGCTGCTGGTGCCGCGGCAGCTCATCGCCGCCGGTTTCGGCATCAGCCGCTCGACCGCTCTCTTCGGTTACTTGACCGGCATGGCCCAGCCGTTGGTGATGATGGCCACCATACCCACCGTCTCCTTGGCCACCAGCATAGTGCCTGCAGTCGCCGCCCTCTCCGTGCTGGGGGATAAAGAAACTTTGCGCAAGCGGGCTGCCGCTGCTCTCAAGCTGTGCTTGGCCATCACCCTGCCGGCAGCCATGGGCCTTTCCGTTTTGGCAGAGCCGGTGGGACGGCTCTTGTTTGCCACAGGGGGAGCCGCCGCAGCCATCGCTCACAGCGGTCCCGCCATTTGTCTTTTGGGTCTGCAGCAGGTGACGGCCGGTCTTTTGCAAGGTTTGGGCCGCACTAAACTGCCTATGTACCACATGCTGGCGGGACTGGCCTTAAAGACAGCAGCGCTCTGCATCCTCACAGACAGAGCTTGGAACATAGCGGGAGCTGCTCAGGCCACCAACATCGGTTACGGAGCTTGCGCCTTTTTAAATCTTTACGCTTTGTGGCGGCTGAGGTTGAGCTGCCCTTGGCAGCAGCTGGGCAAGATCGCTTTGGCAGCTGCTCTCGCGGCGGCAGGGGCAGGGCTCATATACAATACTTTAGATGATAGTTTGGGCATGGCAGGAGCTACGGCAGCAGCTATTTTGGGGGCGGCTGTCTTCTACGCCGTGCTCGCGGCGCTTTTGCGCATCATCACCAAAGAAGAAGCGGCGGCTTTGCCGGTCGCGGGGAAGCTGTTCAAATAAGAAAGAAGGCTGAATATGGCTAAACTTACTGTGATCGGTCTCGGACCGGGAGCCTACGAACAATTATCGTTAGAAAGTTTGCGCTTGTTGAAGAGCAAAAGCAAGGTGGTGCTGCGCACTGCCCGCCATCCTTTGGTGGAAAGGCTGCAGGCCGAAGGCATCGACTTCGGCAGTTGCGACGATCTTTACGAAGGAGGGAGCTCTTTTGCCGAAGTTTACGACGCAGTATGTCAACGTTTACTGCAGGCAGCGGCCCGGGAAGACATTGTCTATGCTGTGCCCGGCAGCCCCATGGTGGCGGAAGAAACTGTACGGCTGCTGCGGCAGCAGGCCCCGGCTGCGGGCGTAGAGTTGGAGATCAAACCCGCTATGAGTTTTTTGGATGTGGCCTATACGGCCTTGGGGCTCGATCCTTCTGCCGGGCTCTGCATAGCCGATGCTCAGGATGAAAAAGCATTGGCCCGGGCAGGCAGCTATCCTCTTCTGCTCACTCAGCTTTACAGCCGTTTGGTGGCCAGCGACTGCAAGCTGGCGCTGATGGAGGCTCTTCCCGATGAAGCAAAAGTTTTTTATCTTTATCATCTGGGCTTACCGGAGGCAGAGTGCCGAGCCCTTCCTCTTTACGAATTGGATCGGCAGCAAAATATAGATCATCTCACCAGCCTGTACGTGCCGCCGCTGGCTCAGGCCGAAAAGTTTCAGGTGAAGACCGGCGCCGACATTCGCCCGTTGGCGGAGGTGATGGCGGCCTTGCGGGCTCCTGAAGGCTGCCCCTGGGACAGAGAGCAGACCTTTGCCAGCATCCGCTCCAATTTGATCGAAGAAGCCTATGAATATATTGAAGCAGTGGATGCCGAGGATGCGGACAATATGGAGGAAGAACTGGGCGATGTTTTGATGCAGGTGGTCTTTCATGCGCAAATGGCCGAAGAGGCCGGCCTTTTCGATCTGCAAAGCGTCATCGATCGAGTGACGGAAAAACTTATTCACCGTCACCCTCATGTGTTCGGCACCGCCAAAGTAGCAAACAGCTCGGAAGTTCTGGTGAACTGGGACGCCATCAAGCAGCAGGAAAAACAAGAAAGACACAGCGCTTTGGACGGAGTGGCCAAAGGTCTGCCTGCTCTGCTGCGAGCGTACAAAGTTCAAGGAAAGGCGGCCAAGGTCGGCTTCGATTGGCAAGAGCAAGGGCAGGTGTGGAACAAAGTAGAAGAAGAATCGAATGAATTGCGGGAGGCTTTGCTCCAAGGCGGAGATGAAGCAGAAAAGGAATTCGGCGATCTTCTGTTTGCTTTGGTGAACTATGCCCGGCATTGCCGCATCGAGCCGGAGACTGCCCTCAACGGCACCGTCGATCGTTTTTGCCGCCGCTTCAGACATGTAGAAGAGCGCGTAAAGGAGAGCGGGCGGCCCTGGCAGGATTTTTCTTTGGCGCAGTTGGACGAATTTTGGGATGAAGCAAAAAAATCGGGCTTGTAAAATTTTTATGGTATTGTAAAATTCTTTGCGTTTTTCTCCGGTAAACCTGTGAAGAAAAATATGTCTTGCATATTCACCTTGTATAGTGTAGAATGAACGCTGTGTATCGTGTACTATTGTCTCGCAAGTCGTCTTGCGGGCTTATGGTGTGCGATAGCACCATCGCCAGTTCAACTAAGAAGGAGGAATTGAAATGAATAGGACAGAATTGGTTGCTGCCGTAGCAGACAAATGCGGTATGACCAAAAAGGATGCTGAGAAGGCCGTTTGCGCCACAGTACAGGCTATCAAAGAGAGCGTGGCTGCCGGCAATAAAGTGCAGATCATCGGCTTCGGTACCTTTGAAGGCAGAAAACGTCAAGCCAGAAAGGGCCGCAATCCCCGTAAGCCCGGCGTGGTGATCGATATCCCGGCCGCCGTAATTCCCACCTTCAAAGCAGGCAAGGGCTTTAAAGAGTTGCTGAATGTCAAGAAATCCGCTAAGAAAGGCAAAAAGAAATAAAACTTGACCCGCTGAACAGTCGCTCAGTCTGTCAGTTATTCCTGTGCCCCGGCTTTCCTAGTAAAGGCGAGACCGGGGTGCGGGTATTATAACAGGCCTCAAGTTTGCAGTGCACCGCATGGCGGTTACAACAGGCCTGACGGCTCCCTTACCAGTCTCTCTGCAACAGAGAACTTTTTCGGGGAGCAGGGGAATGTCCGACTGTTTGAGTCGGGCATTATTTTTAGGAAGAGGGATCCGGAGGAGCTATGGGCCGAAGGCAACGCAAAAAGATCAGCAAGTTGAGGCTGCTCCTCTATTTGGCCGTCATCTGCTGTTTGGCGGCGGTGGGCCGGCAGTGTCATCAACTTTATCAGATCAAAAAGGAACAGGCGGCTACCCGCGCAAGGGTGGAAGAACTGAAGAGCAAACAGCAGGCTTTGGAAAAGGAGAAGGCCGACCTCCACGATCCCAGCTATATAGAAAAGGTGGCCCGGGAAGAATACAATATGGTGGGCAAAGACGAAGTGCCTATCTTCGTGGTGGAAAAGGAAAAGACCAAGCCGTGAGGTTGCCGCTTTTATCTTTGCATCTAGGTTAAAAAATTTTGAAGAATAGTTGACTAAACTTCCGCACTAAGGTTATAATGTTAGCATTCAGAGATATTTTATAAGGGGGTCGCGCCTTTATGTCCCTGGAAATAGGCAGCATCGTAGAAGGAGAAGTTACGAGCATCACCGGCTTCGGCGCCTTCGTGCAGTTGCCCGACAACAAGGTGGGCCTCGTCCACATTTCCGAAGTCAGCAGCGTCTATGTTCGGGACGTCCACGATTTTTTACAGGAACACCAAAAGGTGAAGGTAAAGGTGGTGTCCGTAGACCAAAGGGGAAAGATCGGGTTGTCTATCAAACAGGCGGAAGTTCCTACCGCTCCTCCCGCAGTGCGTCCGCCGCGACCGGAAAGAGAGCGGGGCAGGGCGGCCGGGCCGCGTCAGGGAGGCAGAGGAACGGGGCCACTGTCTTTTGAAGATAAATTGTCCCGTTTTTTAAAGGACAGTGATGATAGGATGTTGGATCTGCGTCGCAATACGGAAGCCAAGCGGGGCGGCAGAGGCGCCAGAAGAGATCGCTAGGCGCAGACAAAAATAAGTGAGGAGCACTCGGGCAGGGTGCTCCTTTTTGCTCAGAGCTGTTTATTTTATGAGGAAGCAATGAAAGAAGCAGAGAAAAAAATTTTATTGGCCCTGCGGCAGGGCCTGCCGGAAGGAAGCAGGTTGCTGTTGGCAGTGAGCGGCGGCTGCGATTCTCTGGCCTTGGCCGACGGTTGTGTCCATTGGAGCCGCCGAGGTCGTTTTCAAGCGCAAGTGTGTCATGTGGAACACGGCATCAGAGGAGCTGAGGCCCTGGCAGATGCAGCTTCGGTGGAAGCTTTTTGCGCCCGCAAGGGCCTGCCCTTTAGCTGCCGTCACGTGAACGTACCGGACTATTTGAACAAGCACCCACACCTTTCTTTGGAGGGCGCAGCGCGCAAACTGCGTTATGAAATTTTGACGCAGGAAGCAAAGGCACAGGGCTGTGACTTTATAGTGACAGCTCATCAGGCCGATGATCAAGCGGAAACGGTGCTGCTCAAACTTTTGCGCGGCGGTGGCAGCGCCGGTCTCGGCGGGATCGCTGAGGCCCGGGGCAAAGTGCTGCGGCCCTTTTTGAAACTGAGGCGCAGCGAACTGGAAGCATATTGCGCCGAAAAAAATTTGGAATATTGTCATGACGACAGCAACGAAGATCTGCGTTTTTGGCGCAATCGGGTGAGAGCCCAACTGTTGCCCTATTTGGAAGAACACTACAACCCCGGGGTGCGGGAACTTTTATGGCAGACGGCACAGCTTTTGCGGGAAGACGATGAATGTTTGAGGGCACAGGCCAGTGAACAGTACGATATTTTGGCGCGACGGGAAGATGAAGGCGTGAGCCTGCCGATAACGGAGCTGGCGGCTTTGCCCGGAGCCATCGCCAAACGGGTGCTGCGTAAAGCGGCCTCGGCCGCCGGCAGCGGTGAACTGGGTTATAAACACAGTCAGGCTTTGCTGGAACTTTTGCAAAAACAGGGCGGCAGCAGAGTCGATCTGCCCGACAGAGTGAGCGCTTACAAAAAAGGAAAGCGTTTGTATTTTTATCGCGAAGAAGAAAAAAAGCACGGCTATCAGACTGTAAGTGATAAAATAAGATCACAAGTACAAGCGGAGGAGGATGCACCATGCACGAAGATGTAAAAGCTATTTTAGTGACCGAAGAAGCGATCGCCGCCCGAGTGAAGGAACTGGGGGAGCAGATAAGCAAAGATTACGCCGGCAAGGAACCGGTGATGGTAGCGCTCTTGAAGGGAGCAGCTTGGTTCGCAGTGGATCTCTCCCGGGCCATCGATCTCCCGTTGCGCATGGATTTCATGGTGGCTTCTTCTTACGGCAACAGCGCCACCACCAGCGGCAACGTAAAAGTAAAATTGGATCTCAGCGAAAATATTCGGGGCAAAGATGTGCTGTTGGTCGATGATATCATCGACAGCGGTCTCACCTTCGCTGCCATCACACAAATGCTGAAAACGCAAAAACCTTCCTCTATCCGCACCGTAGCTCTCTGCGACAAAGGGGAGCGGAGGCAAAACGATTTCAAGTGCGATTACGTTGGTTTTTCCGTGCCCGATGAATTTTTGGTGGGCTACGGTTTAGACTACGCCGGCGACTATCGGAACCTGCCGTACATTGGCATCCTGAAGCCTTCCGTTTACGGTCGGGCCTGATAAAAGCCTTGCTTGTTGATGTTGATTATACTATAATATTAGCTGTCTTTACGAAGAATAGCAGCAGAGAAGGGGGACGGCTGTTTGAATAGATTTTTGCGCAATGTAGTGCTGTATTTGCTGATCATAGTATCGTTGATCATGATGTTCGACCGCTTCTCCGAGACCGGAGAAACGAAGAAGGAAGAACTTACTTACACCGACTTCCTTCGCTATGTGCAAACGGAGCAGGTGCAGGGCGTCACCATCGTAGAAAATACCATCAAAGGTAAGTTGAAGGACGGCAAAGAATTCACCACCGTCACTCCCACCGGCACCGATATCGTCAAAGTGCTGGAAGAAAAGAAAGTGGAGATCAAGGCAGAACTGCCTCCTCAGCAACCTTGGTGGATGAATTTGCTCACCAGTCTGCTGCCCATGTTGGTCATCGTGGCTATTTGGTTCATGATGATGAACAATTCCGGAGCGGGGGGCGGCAAAGTTTTTCAGTTCGGCAAGAGCCGAGCCCGCCGTTACGACGACGACAAAGTTCGCGTCACCTTTAAGGACGTGGCCGGGGCCGACGAGGCCAAGCAGGAACTGGTAGAAGTGGTGGAGTTCCTCAAGCACCCGCAGAAATATAACGATATCGGGGCCAAGATACCCAAGGGCGTGCTGCTCTTCGGTCCTCCCGGCACAGGCAAGACCCTGCTGGCCAAAGCGGTGGCGGGAGAGGCCGGGGTGCCTTTCTTCAGCATTTCCGGCTCCGATTTCGTGGAGATGTTCGTGGGCGTAGGCGCTTCGAGAGTGAGAGATCTTTTCGAAAATGCCAAGAAAAACGCTCCCTGCATCGTCTTCATCGATGAGATCGATGCCGTTGGCCGCCAGAGAGGAGCAGGCCTCGGAGGCGGTCACGATGAAAGAGAACAAACTTTGAATCAGCTTTTGGTGGAAATGGACGGCTTCGGCGCTAACGAAGGCATCATCATGATCGCCGCTACCAACAGGCCCGACATTTTAGACCCGGCCCTGCTGCGCCCGGGCCGCTTCGATCGGCAGATCGTGGTGGATAGGCCCGACATCAAAGGCAGAGAAGCTATCCTGCAGGTCCACGTGCAGGGCAAACCGTTGGCCGCCGACGTTGACTTGGCCGTCATCGCTCAGCGCACACCCGGCTTCACCGGTGCCGATCTCAGCAATTTGGTGAACGAAGCAGCCTTGCTCACTGCCCGCTTGGACAAAAAAGCCATCGGCATGAGCCAGATGCAGGAGGCGGCAGAGCGGGTGATCATGGGGCCGGAGCGCAAGAGCCGGGTGATCAGCGAAAAAGAGAAACGTCTCACTGCTTATCATGAAGGCGGACACACGGTGATGGGCATGTTTTTGGAGCACACCGATCCGGTCCACAAAGTTACCATCATACCCAGAGGCAGAGCCGGAGGCTACACCCTCAGTTTGCCGGCAGAAGATAAATATTACGCCACCCGCAGCGAGATGTTGGATGAATTGAAAGTGCTGCTGGGAGGCAGAGTGGCGGAAGCTCTCGTGTTGAAAGAAATATCCAGCGGCGCTTCCAACGATCTGCAGAGAGCCACTCAATTGGCCCGCAGCATGATCTGCGAATACGGCATGAGCGAGAACATCGGGCCCGTCACTTTCGGCAACCACGAGCATCAGGTCTTTTTGGGCCGCGACATCGCACGGGAAAAAGAATACTCCGAAGAAGTGGCCGCAGAGATCGACAAAGAAGTGCGGTCTTTCATGGAAGCAGCCTATCTGGCTACGGAAAAACTTCTCAACGCCAATCTCGATAAGTTGCATTTGATCGCCGAAGCCCTGATGCGTTACGAAACGCTGGAGAGAGAGCAGATCGAAGAGCTGTTCAAATACGGCCGCCTGTTGAGCCCGGAGGAAAAGACCGCCGCAGCTTGCGAGGCGAAAGAGCCGAAAGAAAAAGCGGCAGAGACCGCCGCGAAGAACGAAGAAGCAGAGACGCCATCCCCGAGCCCCGTGGCTGCGGAGACGGCGGCGCCCGCTTGCGAAGAAGAAAACTGAAAAAAATATTTTGCGACGAAAAAGGCGGCAGCTCACGGCTGTCGCCTTTAGTCATCTTATGAAGGCTTTAAGGTTTACAAAAAGCGGCCGCTGTATTATACTTAAGCAGTAAGAGCAGGTGCGGACGAACTCAAGGCAGTTCTTCGCGACCGTCTGTTGCGCAACGAGGAGGGAGAGCCATGCGTCAGCGCATTTTGCAATTGCTGCGGCAGCATAGAGGGGAGCCTCTTTCGGGAGAGGAGCTCTCGCGACAGCTGAACATTTCTCGCACTGCGGTGTGGAAGCATGTACAGATCTTGAAAACGGAAGGTTACGCTATTCGCTCGCTGCCGAAAAAAGGTTATCTCCTTTTGAATGTGCCGGATAAACTTTATCCTCAGGAGATCGCAGCTCACTTAAAGACCAAGTGGCTGGGCCGCAAAATATATTACGAAGAAAAAGTAGATTCCAGCAACAATGTGGCCAAGAGGCTGGCCAACGAGGGCTGTCCCGACGGCTTGGTAGTGGTGGCCGAAGAGCAGGGAGCCGGCAAGGGCCGGCTGCGGCGGGGCTGGCTCTCGCCTTACGGAAAGGGCATTTGGTTCAGCGTGGTTTTGAAGCCGCCTTTTTTGCCGCAGGAGGCTGCCAAGTGCACTTTGTTGGCGGCAGTGGCGGTAGTGAAAGCGGTGAACTCCGTTAAAGGCGTGGAAGCAAAAATAAAATGGCCCAATGATATCCTCCTCAAAGGACGCAAATTGGTAGGCATCCTCACCGAGATGAACGCCGAGTTCGGCCACATCAATTATGTGGTGATCGGCATCGGCATCAACACCGCCGTGCAGCCGGAAGATTATCCGGAAGAACTGCGGCCTTTGGCCGTCTCCTTACATGAAGCGGCGCAGGAGCCTTTCACGCGGGCGGAGCTTTTGGCCAAAATATTGGGCAACATGGAAGAACTTTACGAAACGGCCACCTGGGAAGGCTTTGCTCCCATCTTGGATGAGTGGCGGAAATATTCCTGCACGTTGGGGCAGCAGGTGAAAGTGATCGCTCCGGACAGCACTTATTTCGGCACTGCTTTGGATATCGACGCCGAAGGGTTGCTGCTGGTGCGCAAGGCCGACGGTCAAGTGGAAAAAGTCGTGGCAGGGGATGTGTCCATCCGGCCTGCGGCCCGGCCCGAAGCATACAGTTGAAAAATTTGAGCGGCCGTCAGAGGCGAGCTTGAGAAAAATCTCAACGAGCAGCGAGGCTCGCTTTGATAAACAAAAAAAGAAAAAATTTCTCTGACTTTTGAGGCGATGGATCTTCCGGGAGGATGAAGCAATGTTATTAGTGATCGATGTAGGCAACAGCAATATCGTGGCCGGCGTATTCGACGGCAAAGAGTTGGTCACCAATTGGCGTTTTTCCACCGATAGGAGCAAGACGGCGGATGAATACGGCATCATGGTGCGGAGCATGTTCAGTTACGGCGAAGTGCCGGTGAATAAGATCGACGGCATCATCATCTCCAGCGTGGTGCCCCCCGTTTTGGTGCCTCTTTGCCATATGTGCGAGCGCTATTTCAAAGTGCGGCCCTTAGTGGTGGGCCCCGGTATGAAGAGCGGCATCTCCATTTGTTACGACAACCCTCGGGAAGTGGGTGCTGACCGCATCGTCAATGCGGTGGCTGCTTTGCACAAGTACAGTCACTTAGGGCTGCCTATGATCATCTTGGATTTCGGCACCGCCAACACTTTTTGCGCGCTCCTTCCCAACGGCGATTACTTAGGCGGCGCCATCGCCCCCGGCATCGGCATCAGCGCCGACGCCTTGGCCCAGCGTTGCGCCAAATTGCCGCGAGTGGAGATCCTCTGCCCCCGCACCGCCATTTGCCGCAACACGGTGGCCTCCATGCAGGCAGGCATGATGTACGGGGCGGTGGGCCAAATGGAAGGGATCATCAATATGATGAAGAAGGAACTGGGAGGCAAGGCTTACGTCATCGCCACCGGCGGCTTCTCCGGCATGATGGCCGCCAACAGCAGCATCATCGATGCGGTAGAGCCCAATCTGACTTTGGAGGGGCTGCGTCTGCTTTACGAAAAGAACAGCAAATAAATATAAAGAATAAGGGGAGTCCCTGTCAAAAGGGCTCCCCTTTTCAAGTTTTAGGATCTATCAGGTACGAGAGACGGTTATGCGCATAGGTAAAATAAAATTGGAGCCGGGGGCTGTTCTCGCTCCCATGGCCGGGGTCACCGACGGAGCCTTTCGCCTTTTGTGCCGAGAGGCAGGTTGTGCCCTTACGGTGTCGGAAATGATCAGCGCCAAAGGGCTCCTCTACAAAAATAAAAAGACGGAAAAAATGCTGGCCATCGCGCAAGGAGAGAGGCCCTGCGCGCTGCAGCTCTTCGGCCGCAGCCCGGGGGACTTGGCCCGGGCCACAAAGATCGCAGAAGCGGCGGGAGCGGACATCGTCGACTTCAACATGGGCTGCCCCGTCCACAAGGTGGTAGCCAACGGCGAAGGCTCTGCGCTCATGAAAGAACCGCAGTTGGCTTATGAGATCTTGGCGGCCATGGTGAGCGCCGTGTCGATACCGGTGACGGTGAAGATCCGCAGCGGCTGGGACGAAGAAAATCGCAACGCTACAGAGATCGCTCGCTTGGCCGAAGCAGCGGGGGTGGCGGCCATCACCGTGCACGGCCGCACCCGCGAACAATTTTATTCCGGCCGGGCCGATTGGGACATCATCGCTCAGGTGAAAGCGGCGGTGAAAGTGCCCGTCATCGGCAACGGCGACGTGGACAGTTGGGAAGCCGGGCTCCGCCTCTTAAAAGAAAGCAAATGCGACGGTGTGATGGTTGGTAGAGCGGCGGAGGGAAATCCGTGGTTGTTCGCCCAAATAAAAGCGGCGCTGACGGGAGAGGCTGTGCCTTTGCCGCCGACGATAGACGAGCGCTTGCTCATGGCGACGCGTCATCTCGATCTTTTGATCGAGATGAAGGGAGAGCAGACGGCTGTGAGCCAGATGCGTCGGCACATGGCGGCCTATCTGCGGGGGCAGCCTCGCGCCGCAGCTTATCGGGCCCGCTTTCAAAATATGGAGAGCCGAGAAGATTTTCTCGCACTGAGGGCAGAGTATCTCGCCGCCGTCCGAAATTTCTTCGAGCAAGAGCGGGAGCTCTTCACGAAGTCGATCATCGATGCAAAGGCATCCTCGTCAGAGCAAACATAAAAAACCGTTTTCTTCGGAGCAAATGCAAAAAGCTTACAGATTTTTTGCAATCGCTTCGATAAACGACGAGCACTTTTCTAAAGAAGAAGACGCAGCCGGTGAGGTTGTGCTTTGAAAATAAGTGTGGTACAATTAAGTTTCGGATAGAAAGAGGCGGGAAGCCATGGAGCAGCGTTCGCAGAAAAGAGTCGTCAGTGTCAGTCTCGGCTCTTCCTCACGAGACAGCAGAGCGACGCTGGTGCTGGGCTCTGCGGAACTTTGCATCGAACGGCGGGGCACCGACGGCGACAAAGCCGCAGCTGCCGCTTTGTTGAGCTCGTTAGACGGCAAAGTTGCCGCTCTCGGCCTCGGCGGCACTGATCTTTACGTGTGGGCCGGCGGACGGCGCTACACTTTCAGAGAGAGCGCCAAACTCATCGAAGGCGTCCGCCGCACCCCCGTCGTGGACGGCAGCGGCTTGAAAAATTCGCTGGAACGGCGCTTGGTCGCTTCTCTGCAGCAGCGGGGGATAATAGATTTTGCCGGGAAAAAAGTGCTGCTGGTTTGTGCCGTCGATCGTTTCGGCTTGGCAGAAGCTTTGACGGCGGCAGGTGCTCGGCTCACTTGCGGCGACCTTATCTTCGGCTTGGATCTTCCCATACCCATCCGTTCGTTGCAAACTTTGAGCAGTTGGGCTCGCATCTTGGCGCCTTTCGTGACCCGTCTGCCTCTCAATTGGCTATACCCTACGGGTAAAGAGCAGGAGCGACGGCAGCGGGGCCGGGAAAAATATTTTCGGCAGCAGGACATCATCGCCGGCGACTTTCACTACATCAAAAAATTCATGCCGGACGAACTGCCGGGGGCAACGGTGATCACCAACACGGTGACGGCCGCCGACAGAGAGTTGCTGCGGCAGGCGGGAGCGAAGCTTTTGATCACCGCCACCCCCAATTTGAACGGACGCAGTTTCGGCACCAACGTGCTGGAGGCCTGTTTGGTGGCGGCGGAGGGAGCAGCCGGCCCCCTGACCGCAGAGCGTTATTTGGAGCTTTTGGACCAATATAAGATCGAAGCCTCCCTCAATTATTTACAGCAATAGGCCTGAAAAGGAGAGCGTAATTTGTAATATGGAAAGATTTGCCTTCATCCTGCATCCTCTTTCCCTTGCAGATATGAAGCATTTGTCCCCTTTGTTGGGCTATGTCCCCGCAAGTTGGCTGGAAGCGGCCCTGCGGAGGAAACGACCCTTCGTGGTCTCTCACATCACCGGGATCAAAAGCCCTTATGCGGAGGCAGAAGGCTATTTCATCGGCTGTCCTCTCACCGCCAAACAGATGGTCACCTTGCCGGAAGATTTTGTTTTGGAGCGGATCATTCAGGCGGGAAAGATAGCTCAGGACTTGGGCGTGAAGATTGTGGGCCTGGGAGCTTTCACCTCCATCGTGGGCGACGGCGGGCTGACGGTGGCGAAGAATTTGGATATAGCCGTCACCAGCGGCAACAGTTATACGGTAGCCACGGCGGTGCAGGGAGCGGAAGAAGCAGCGGCTCTCATGGGCAAGGAGCTGACCGACTGCAAGGCCGTAGTGGTGGGGGCCAGCGGCAGTATCGGTGCTGCCGCAGTGAAGCTTTTGGCGGCTAGGGTGCGGCACATAGTTTTAGTGGCGCGGCACTTGCCGCCTTTGGAAGAACTGGCGCAGGAAGTCACTGCTGCTCACGACTGTCAAGTGACGGTGACAGACGACATCCATAAGGCACTGCACGAAGCTGACATCGTGCTGACGGTGACCAGTTCGTTGGACTTTTTGATCGAGGCCGCCGACTTGAAAGCGGGAGCGGTGGTGTGCGATGTGGCCCGGCCCCGCAATGTCTCCAGAGAAGTGAGCCGGCAGCGGCGGGACGTGCTGGTGATTGAAGGCGGAGTGATCAAAGTGCCGGGGCAGGTCCGCTTCGGTTTCGACTTCGGTTTTCCTCCGGGCACGGCCTACGCCTGCATGGCGGAGACCATGATCTTGGCTTTGGAGGGTCGCTACGAAAGTTTTTCTCTGGGCCGCTCGCTGGACGTGACCAAGATCGGGGAGATCGCCCGCTTGGCCGTAAAGCACGGCTTCGGGCTGGCCGGTTTCCGCAATTTCGAGAGGGCGGTTACCGCCGCTCACATCGAAGAAGTGAAGCGCTACGGCCTTCAAGGATCGGTTCGATCCTGACGAATCGCACCATTGCGTAAAAAACGCTGGCGATATATCTGCATCTATGATCAAAAAAACACGGAGACAGGCACAGGGCCTGCCGCCGAGAGAGGGGTAGACCATGGTAACCAAAGAAACGATACTCACTGCAGAGGGCTTGAAAAAATTAGAGGCCGAACTGGAAGAATTGCTGACGGTGCGCCGCCCGCAGGTGGCAGCCCGCTTGAAAGCGGCCATCGCTCTGGGCGACTTGAGCGAGAACTCCGAGTATGAGGATGCAAAAAACGAGCAGGCCTTTATGGAGGGCCGTATCCAGACTCTGGAGAATATGATCAAGACCGCCACGGTCATAGACATGAGCAATTCCGGCGACACGGTGAACATCGGTTCTACCATCGTAGTGCGGGATGAGAGCGAAGGGGAAGAGGAAGAATATACCATCGTCGGCACTACCGAGGCAGATCCTCTGGCCAACCGTATCTCCAACGAATCGCCGTTGGGCATCGCCGTCATCGGCCAAAAAGTGGGCAGCACGGTGGTGGTGTCTGCTCCCGCCGGAGATTTCACCTATAAGATCTTGGCTATCAAATAAGGAGAAAGTTATGGCAGAAGAAAAAACGAAGGGGCAGCCGCAGGCAGAAAAGGCGCCTCTTACCGAACAGGAGATAGAAGAACAGACGCAGGTGCGCTTAGGTAAGTTGGAGAAGCTGAAAGAGGCGGGCTGCCGCCCCTTCGGGCATCGCTTCCCCACCACTCATCACGCCGAAGAGATCGCCGCCGCTGCCGATGAATTGATCCAAGAGGGCACCGATGTGACTTTGGCAGGCAGGTTGATGGCCATAAGGGGCCACGGTAAGACTTGCTTCATGGATATGAGAGACAGCAGCGGCCGCATCCAGCTTTATGTCCGCAAGGATGTGCTGGGAGATGAAGCCTATTCGATCGTAAAACTTTTGGATATCGGCGACATCGTGGGCGTGCAGGGCACCGTCTTTCGCACTCACATGGGAGAGTTGTCCGTAAAAGTCGCCAAGCTGGAACTGCTCTCCAAATCGCTGCGGCCTTTGCCGGAAAAATGGCACGGTCTGAAAGATATAGAGCTGCGTTACCGCCGCCGCTATCTGGATCTGATCGTGAACCCGCAGGTGAGAGATACTTTCGTAAAGCGGAGCCAGATCATCAAGAGCCTGCGGGAAGTGCTGGATGAGCGTGGCTTCTTGGAAGTGGAGACTCCTATTCTGAACACCATAGCCGGCGGTGCTGCGGCCCGGCCCTTCATCAGTTATCATAACGCACTGGACATGCAGGTCTATATGCGCATCGCTCCCGAGCTTTACTTGAAGCGGCTCATCGTAGGCGGCTTGGAAAAAGTGTACGAATTGGGAAGAGTCTTCCGCAACGAAGGTATCGACAATCGGCACAATCCGGAATTCACCAGCGTGGAGATCTATCAGGCTTACGCCGATTATCGAGACATGATGGAACTTACGGAAGAGCTGGTGGTGCATGCGGCCGAAAAAGTTCTGGGCACGACCAAGATCACCTATGAAGGCACGGAGTTGGATCTTACGCCGCCTTGGCCGCGATTAAGCATGATCGAAGCTGTGCAAAAATATACGGGCGTCGATTTTACCGACGTTACCGATCCGGCCGAAGCAAGAAAAATGGCAGAAGGGCTGGGCGTGGAGACAGAGCCCGACTTCGGCGTAGGCAAGATCATCAACGCTTGCTTCGAGGCACACGTGGAAGATAAATTGATCCAGCCTGTATTCATCACCGGTCATCCCAAAGAGATCTCGCCTTTGGCCAAGAGCAACCCGGAGCGGCCGGAGCTCACCGACCGCTTCGAAGCTTACGTTTACGGGCGGGAATTGTGCAACGGCTTTACGGAATTGAACGACCCCATCGATCAAAGGGAGCGGTTTATGAAACAAGCCGAGGCCAGAGCCAAGGGCGACGAAGAAGCCAACTTGCCGGACGAAGATTTCCTCAATGCTTTGGAGTACGGCCTGCCGCCGACAGGAGGTTTGGGCATAGGCATCGATCGTCTGGTGATGTTCTTCACCGACAGCGCCAGCATCAGAGACGTGCTCTTCTTCCCAACCATGAAGCCGTTGGAGTAAAGGGTCGTTTAAAAGAAGTCGAGCTCACACTTCCCGACAAAATATTGAAACCTAAAACCGTTGTTGCCTTAAAAAAAGCAGCAGCGGTTTTTTATCGGCGAAAACCGATGAAGAAAGAGGTCGATTATCAATGTAAAGGCAAAATCGTCAGAGTAAATGCAAAAAGTCTGAAGTCGATCTTTGCGTTTACTTTGACAAAAAACACCGATGAAGACAGAAACCATCTTCAGATAATGTTCAGATTGTGTATCGTTGCACGTTAGGGTATAATATCATCAAAGCATTCGCTCAAGGAGAGTAGGGCGGAGGCGCTTGCCTGCGCTCAAATTCGTGCCCGTAAAGGCAAAGAAATCGGAATTTAGCTAACAACGGCTGCGAGGAGAATAATATGGACGCATTAGAGGGCATCAGAGTTTTAGACTTGTCCCGTTTGCTGCCGGGGCCGTACTGCACCATGCTGCTGGCCGACTTCGGTGCGGAAGTTATTAAAGTGGAAGAGCCGGTGCGGGGAGATTATTCCCGCACCTTTCCCCCTTTTTTGCAAGACATGGGCTACTGGCATCTGCAGCTGAACCGCAACAAAAAGAGCGTCGCTATCGATCTAAAGAGCGAGGCTGGCAAGCAAGCCTTTTTGAAATTGGCGAAGACAGCGGATGTGGTGGTGGAAAGCTATCGCCCAGGGGTGCTGCGGCGTTTGGGGATAGATTACGCCGCCGTGAGCCGCATCAATCCGAAAATAATTTACTGCAGCCTCACCGGCTACGGTAAAAAGGGGCCGCTGGCAGGGCAAGCAGATCATGACATCGGTTATCTTTCTTTGAGCGGCATCACCGACATGAGCGGCGAGGCGGGCGGCGCTCCCGCTTTGCCCGGAGTGCTGATGGCCGACATGAACGGAGCGATGGCTGCGGCCGTGGGCATCATGCTGGCTCTGCGTCAGGCAGAACGCAGCGGCCGGGGGCAGGAAGTGGACATCAGCCTCTACAACGTGGCCATGTCTTTGCTGCCGGGGGCGGCCAGCCTCTACTTCGGTAGCGGCTTCGTGGCCAAGCGGGGCAACAACTGGCTGACAGGGGCTAATCCCAATTACAACATCTACGCCACCGAAGACGGAAGATATGTTGCGGTGGGCTGCTTGGAGAAAAAATTCTGGCGCAACTTGTGCGCCGCTTTGGAGCGGACCGACCTTACCGACCTTATCGACGACGAAGCCAACTATCCTTATTTGAAGAAGGAACTGGCGGCGGTCTTTGGGAAAAAAAGTTTGGCTCAATGGCAGCGGGAACTGGCGGGGAAAGATACCTGCGTCACGCCCGTGCTGGATTACGGTGAGGCCTGCGCCGCTAAACAGACAGAGGCGGGAGAGATGGTGCTGGAAGCGGATGACCCGGAGCTGGGACCATACAAAATGTTGGGCTTCCCCATCAAATTATCGGCGACCCCGGCGGCCTTGCGCAAAAGAGCGCCTCGTTTGGGCGAAGACAACGACGAATACATTTAGGTAAAGAGCGAAGGGTCACAGTCTTTGCCTTGGGGCCGCCGGGCGCGAGCGAATCGCAGCGAAGCTTTGATGAAAAGAAAAAAGGAAAAGCCGACAGAAACAAAAGATCGGCATAAAAGCATATATCAACGAAGCGGCAGCGCAAAGTTTTCTCCTCATCCTTACGAACGAGGGGGAGGACGAAAAAGCCTGCCACTTCGTTTTCATCAGTAAAAACAATTAACAGAGATTTTCAACTGCAGTACGACGCAACTTATTGTTGAATAAAAATGACAACTGCTTTGAGACTGCGGAATTTTTCCAAAAGTTGATACTCAATGGCAGAAGCAGAAATAAAAAAGCGAAAACTTTGCGACATCAGAAAAAAGTAATAGGATTTCTTTGTAATGATACTTAAGAAAAGAAGCGTGATATTTTTGTAAAGTCCTTGACTTTGCAACAGAAAGAAGTATAATTCTAATTAAGAACAGATTTTGATAGGAGGTCGCTTGCAATGGCAAAGATCAAAAGAAACACCATTCAAAGACAGTTAGTGATCGCCGCAGTGCGGTTTTTGGCGGACCATCCTACTGCCGAAGAAGTTTACGATCGGATCGTGATGGAATATCCCGATATCAGCAAGGGAACGGTGTACCGCAATCTCAATTCTTTGGTGGAGTGCGGCCTTTTGGGCAGAGTATCTGTGCCCAGCGGCGCCGATCGCTATGACCACATCCTGTCGCGGCACTACCACATCAAGTGCAGCCGTTGCGGCAAGTTCATGAACGTGGAGAACATCGATTACATCCAAGGCTTAGACGAAAAGGTGGCCGCTGCCACTCACTACAAGATGAACCACCACGACATCGTTTTCAGCGGGCTCTGCCCCGATTGTGCAAAAGCGGCGGAGGAAGAGGAGGCCCAGCTGTTGGGCGACGATGCGAACTGAAAAAAGAAGAAAAAGCAAAATAAATGAGCCGTCATCTTACGATGACGGCTCGCTGTTTTTTAGGAGAGAGTTTATTCTTTGTAGTCGGCGGCTCTGTCGAAAAGATCCAGCACCTCGGCTCTGGGCTCGGGGGTGGCCAAGGCGACAGCCACACCGGCGATGAAGCTGGCGATGAAGCCGGGGAGGATCTCATAGATGCCGGTGGAGGAGAGGCAGAGCAGCCAAAGGATGTCCACAACTGCGCCTACCACGATGGCGGCGACGGCGCCTTGGAAATTAAAGCGGCGCCAATAAAGGCTGAGCATGATGGCCGGGCCGAAGGCTGCGCCGAACACGCCCCAAGCGTTGGACACCAAGTCCATGATGGAGCCGGCGTTGGGAGAAGAGGCCATGAAGAAGGCGGCCACGGCGATGCCCAGCACCACCAGCCGGCCGGCCCAGAGCATTTCTTTATTGCTGGCCCGGTCGTGGCGGAAGATGGGCTTATAAATATCGGAAGCGAAGGAAGAAGCGGAGGCCAGCAACTGGCTGTCCGCGGTGCTCATGGAAGCGGAGAGAACGGCAGAAAGAAGGATGCCGCTGATGAGGGCGGGGAAAATGTTCCTCACCATGGTGACGAAGACGAGGGCGTTTTTGTTGATGCTCTCATCCATGCCCAAATACATACGGCCGATGATGCCCACCAAAGTGGCGAAGAGAAGGATGAGGCCGGTCCAGCCTACGCCGATGGCGGCGGCTTTCTTCACTTCTTTGGAAGAGCGGAGGCTCATGAAACGGATGATGACATGGGGCATGCCGAAGTAGCCCAAGCCCCACACCAAGCCCGACACCACTACTCGCCAATCGGCAGTGGGATCCCAAAATTCGGGAGGGATGGCGGCGGTGGCCGCCGGGTCGATGAGGTTGATGGCGAAGATGGGGGCGATGAGCAGGGCACCCAGCATGATCAACCCTTGGAAGAAATCGGTCCAGCATACAGCGTAGAAGCCGCCCAAGAAAGTGTAGCCCACGATGACGATGGCGGTGAGGTACATGGCGGTGGTCTGGTCGATGCCGATGACGGTGTTGAAGAGAGCGCCGCAGGCTTTTAGGCTGGAAGCGGCGTAGATGGTGTAGGCGACGATGAAGATTACGGCGCACACTACCTGCAAGGCTTTCGAAGAAGAACGAAAGCGATTGGTGAGGTACTGGGGAACGGTGATGGCGTCCTCGGCGACGATGGAGAAATTACGCAGCCGCTTGGCCTCATAGATCCAGCTCAAAGAGTAGCCTATGAGGAGGCCGACGCTGATCCAGATCTGCCCCAGGCCCAGAGCGTAGATGGAGGTGGGCAGGCCCATCAGCACCCAGGCGCTCATGTCGGAGGCGCCGGCACTGAGGGCGGTGACCCAAGGGCTCATCTGCCTGTCGCCCAAAAAATAGCTTTTATCGCCGTCTTCTTTGCTCTTGATGAAAAAGTAGACGCCGATGGCCAGAACGAAGATCAAATAGACAACAAAGACGCTGACTTCTACCAGATTCACGGATACTCAACCCCTCAAAAAATACTATACAAAACATTATACCCCTATTCGAGAGCGGTAACAAGAAAAAAATAAGCTTTGAGCAAAAGGAAGAGAGAAAAAAATCCGCACATTTGAGAAAAAAGTCCGGGTGAAAGCAAAATTAAGAAAGAAAAAAACTCCGCCAGCGCAGGTAAGAGGTCCCATCGCAAAGTTAGTGTATAATTTTCGTTGGCAAGCTCAATAAAATAAAGGGAAGGGTTTTTCCCCTTCCCTAATCATGCAAAATATCTTATTATTTTAAGGGCCAAACAAAAAATAAAGGAGTTTTGCATGATG
>CANQBR010000019.1 GCA_947589605.1 uncultured Phascolarctobacterium sp.
CTACTCGGGCCGTGCTGCTGGTGCAGGCTCTGGCTCTCGGCACCGACGAAGCGGCGGTCCTGGCCGGTAAAGTGCTTTTGATCAGCGCACTGGCGGCCTGTCTTTTGATCATCGTTTTCATCGTGCCCATGTCGTGGCACATCACCGATTCTCTCAACAAGATGCGCTCCATCGCCCTGCGCTTGGCCGATAAAGATTACGATGCCCGCTGCCGGATCGAACAGGACGACGAGATCGGGGAACTGGCCAACACTTTGGACACCTTGGCAGCCCGTTTGGCCGCCGCCGAAAAAGAGAGCCTGAAGCTGGAGCAGCTGCGCAAAGATTTTTTCTCCAATGTTTCTCACGAGCTGCGCACGCCGGTGACCGTCATCCGCAGCAGTTTGGAAGCTTTGGCCGAAGGAGTGGTGACCGAGCCCGAACAGGTGGCCGCCTACCGCAGCAGCATCATCAGAGAAACGAAAACTTTAGAGCGGTTGATCGACGATCTTTTGGAATATTCCCGCTTGCAGAACCCGGATTACAAGATCGAAAAAAGTTTGATAAATTTGTGCGATGTGCTGCGTGATGCGGCCAGGGCCGCAAGACAGCTGGGCAGAGAAAAAGAGATGGAAGTCAGCCTGCAGCTGGACCGAGATGTCTGCCTTTTAAAGGGCGACTACGGGCGGCTGCGGCAGCTGCTGTTGATCTTCATCAATAACGGCATAAAATTTTCGCCGGCAAAAAGCAAGTTGGAGCTCAGTCTGCAGGGCAGAGAAGTGCGGGTCACCGATCACGGCCGGGGGATGAGCGAAGAAGAAGTGACTCACGCTTTCGACAAATTTTACAGCAGGGCCGGCGAAAACGACGAAGAAGGCAGCGGCTTAGGGCTGGCCATCGCCAAGCAGATAGCTCTGCGCCACGATATGAAGCTGGAGCTTAAGAGCGAATTGGGAAGTTTCACCACTGTCATCGTACATTTGCCGCCGCCTGCGGAGGCGGCAGAGGTCTGAGAAAGATATTTGCGGCAAAAAACGCAGACAGTCAGCTTAGAGGAGCGGGAAAATGGCCGACTACGGTTGCGCCGGACTTACGGCGGTGATAACGGGAGGTACTTCGGGCTTGGGCTTGGCTGCGGCAAAATTGCTGGCCGCCGACGGCGCCGCAGTATATATATTGGGAAGAAACGAAGAACGAGGAGCGAAGGCTCTCGTTGAATTAAAGGCTGCGGCGAAAAACAAAGTGACTTATATCCGCTGTGACGTCGAAGACAAAAGAGTTTGCGAAAAAGCCATGGCTGCCGCCGCCGAGAGCGGGCCCATCCATCTTTTGCTGACCAGCGCCGGCTTTTATCGGGAAGGACCGCTGCAAAATATCGACGACAAGGCTTTTGACGCCATGATGGCGGTGAATGTGAAAGGCTGTTTTTATGCCATCGCCGCAGCTCTGCCCTATTTCGGCGAGAACGCCGCCGTCTGCACCGTAGCCTCCGATGCGGGAGTGGCGGGAAATCGCGGCTGCTCTCTTTATTGTGCATCCAAAGGAGCAGTGGTGGCCCTCACCAAAGCTTTGGCGTTGGACTTGGCTCCCCGGGTGAGGGTCAACTGCGTCTGCCCCGGCGATGCCGACACGCCTTTGGTAGCGGAGCAGCTGGCCGCCGCCTCTTACACCAGAGCGGATATGGAGGCAGTTTATCCTTTGGGACGGATAGCCAAAGCAGAAGAAGTGGCCCACGTCATCTGTTCGCTGCTTTCTCCCGCCAACGGCTTCATGACCGGCAGCATCGTCAGCGTGGACGGCGGCCTCACGGCTTAAAAAATTTTTTCGAGCCCGAACTTTTCGGCCTTTGCCGTTTTGAAAAAAGCGCGGCCTTTTGCGAGAAGATGAAAAATTTTCGACAAACGCTCCAAAGCCGTTTGTTTCCTTAAAAAAGAGGAGGGGCATGACATGCCGGACAAAAAAGATCTGCAGAAAAGACCCATAGGCGTATTGGACAGCGGCGTAGGCGGGCTCTCCGTCCTCAAAGCTCTCGTGAAGGAACTTCCCAACGAAGATTTCCTCTACCTCGGCGATACCGCCCGCACTCCCTACGGGACCAGAGCAGAAGAAGAGATAAGAAAATTCGTGGAAGAAATGCTCTGCTATTTGGAAGAACAAAAAGTTAAACAGGCAGTGCTGGCCTGCAACACCATCACCGCTTTGGGCTGCGACCGTTTGCAAAAAGCCCACCCCTTCGGTCTGGTAGGCATGAGCAAAGGAGAGCAACAGCTTTTGGCAGTCAGCAAAAAGAAAAAGATCGGCATCATGGCCACGCCCTTCACCGTTGCTTCCGCCATGCACAAAAAAGCTTTAGAGGCTATCGACCCTGCTGTACAAGTTTATCCCGTGCCCTGTCCCAAGTTCGTCCCCCTCGTGGAAGGGGAGCGCTTCGCCGGGCCGGAACTCGCCTCTGCCGTCGACGAATATACGCGGCCGTTGAAAGAAGCCGGCGTAGATGCCGTGTGTCTTTCTTGCACTCATTATCCTTTTTTGCAAAAAGAAGTGCAGGCTGCACTCGGCTCTGCAGTCACCGTCATCGACCCGGCGGAGGCTACCGCCGTTCTTTGCCGACAGCAACTGGAAAGAGAAGGCCTGTTGAACGAAGGGGAGGCAAAAGGCAGCGTCACCGTTTGCTGCACCGCCGATATAGAAAGAGTTCGACGTTTAGCCGCACGGATGCTGTCAGAGCGGGAGTGCGATTTCAGAATGGTTACACTTCCGTCAAAGTAAATTTAAAAAAATTTCACAATCATTTATGAACGGCAGGATTTTTTCCGCCGATGTCTAATATTTTTTTTGTTTATTGATATGAATATGTGTTTTGTGCCGTTTTCGGTTTTTTCAGTTGGCTTGCGATCGAGGGGATTCTGCAAAGGTCAGCAGAGCAGACGGCCCCTGCCGGTTTCATGCCCGATGAAACTGGCTTTTCTTATTTTCTCCGCTGTTTTTCAAACTGTGATGCCGTTTTGAGCATAACGATAAAGAAAGGTGGTAACCGTGTTTAAGGAAGAACAAAATGTAGTCGGTTCCCCGCTGTTGCACAAAAGTTGTCTCTTTCTTCTGCTGTTCGCCTTTTGGATGGCTTTGGCAGGCAGGACGGAAACGAAGTTCATCGTCTACGGCCTGCTCACCAGCGCCGTAACGGTGTGGATAACCTATCCGTTGATGCTGGTGCCCAACAAGGCCGGCGATAAGAGATACTATGTGCTGGGCATCTCCGTTTTCAAACTTTTAAACTATTCCGTGTGGCTGCTGTGGCAATTGATCTTGGCCAACATAGACGTGCTTTTGGCAACTACCGGACAGGTGATGGCCATCGACCCCAAGGTGGTGCGCTTTTACTTCAAAGCGGAGAACCCCATGGCTTCGATAGTGCTGGCCGACAGCATCACCCTCACTCCCGGCACGGTGACCATCAATGTCACGGACGACGGGCTGTTTGAGATACACGCCCTCACCCCCGGCGCGGCCTCGGGAGTTTTGGACGGGTCCATGCAGAAGAAAGTGGCTTGGCTCTTCGATGAGCCTCTGCAGTTTGCCGTAGCGGAAGAGGAGGTGCCGGCATGAAGATAATCTTCATCATCGTGATGTTCGGCATAGTTCTGATCATCGGCGCTATGCTGGAGAGACTTTTTCACGGGCCCACCATTTACGACAGGATGAACGGTTTGGGCGTCATCGGCGCCGACACGATCTTGCTTTTGGTGCTTTTCGGTTACGTGGACGGGCGTCCCGATATGTATGTGGACATCGCCATCTCTTATGCGATGATGGGCTTTATCGGGTCCGTCATCGTGGCCAAATATCTGGGAGGTAAGAAGCTATGAGCATTACCTTGGATATGTTGAGGCAGGGCATCGCCGCTCTCTTCCTCTTGGGCGGCCTGGTCTTCTTCGTAGGCTCCGCCATAGGCATGCTGCGGCTGCCCGATTTTTACACCAGAGTCCATGCTTCCGGCAACAGCGAGACTTTGGGCTGCATGTTGTCTTTTATCGGCCTGATCATTTACGAAGGCTTGACGCTGACCTCTTTGAAGATGGTCTTCGTTTTCCTCATCGTTTTCTTGGCCAATCCTATCGGCAGCCACATTTTGGGCAAAGCAGCCTATAAGTCGGGCCATCCTGTGTGGACGCTGGCTTCCAAAGATGCGCCCAAGGTGCTCAGCGGCCAGCCCCAGGGGAGCAGCGCCAACGAGCCCATGGGCAGTTTGCCGGCGAAGGAGGGGAACTGAGATGCAGATATATATCATTGAAGCTGTCTTGCTGATCTTTCTCATTGCCATCACCTGCGCCGTGATCTTCTGCAAAGATATCCTCAGCGCGGCTATCATTTACAGCGGCTTCAGTTTTACCGCCGTGCTCCTTTATTTGATGATGGGTTCTCCCGACGTGGCCTTCACCGAGGCAGTCATAGGGAGCATCTCCACCGTATTTTTCGTAGCTTCTTTGAAGACTATAGATAGGTGGTGTAAATAATGCGAGGGCTGGTTGCTGTTTTACTTGCTATCATGACAGGGCTCTTCTGCTTGGTGATCACCTATTTGCCGAAAATAGGCTCTGCGGATACGGCTCCTAACCGACACGTGACCCCCGTCTACATCGCCCGCAGCGCCGAAGACACCGGCTCCCCCAACATCGTGACCGGCGTCATCATCGACTACAGAGGCTTTGATACCATGTGGGAGACTTCGGTGATGTTCTTGGCCGGCGTGACCACGGTGCTGGTGCTCACCAGCAACACCATGGGCCGCAAGCCCGAGAAAGACGGAGAGGAAGGAGAGGTTATCAAATGAAAGAACCATTTGGCGGTCTCATCCTCAATGTGGCATTCAGGCTGCTGGTGCCTTTCACCATCGTCTATGCCATCTATGTGCTCTGCTTGGGCGAATATTCTCCCGGCGGCGGTTTCCAGGCCGGTGCCGTCCTTTCCGTAGGCGTTCTTTTGAGCCGCCTGATCTTGGGAGAAAACGCAAAGTTCAACGTGCTGGGCAAGACCTCGGTGGTTTTGGCCGGCGTAGGCACTTTCATCTACGCCTTCACCGGCTGGCTCACTCTTTTCGGCGGAGCGAAATTTTTCTTGGATTACAACTACATGCCTATCCACATGGAACCGCAGCATGAGATGCATGCTCTGGGCATCTTTCTCATCGAGATAGGCGTGGCCATCTGCGTAATGATGACCATCATCAACTTGCTGGATGCGATCGTGAAGAGGGGGGCCGATAATGGAGATGTTGAATGAATTCCTGAAGACCAGAGGCATTTACGCTCTGGTCATGATCCTGTTCTTCCTGGGCGTTTACGGCATGGTCTTGAGCAAAAACTATATGAAAAAATTGATGGCCATGAATGTGATGCAGGTAGCTGTCATCTTCTTCTACCTGTGCTTTGCTCAGAAAGACGGAGGCATGATACCCATCCAGAACGGGCTCACCACGAATCCCGATGCCTACATCAACCCGCTGCCCCACGGCTTGATGCTGACGGCCATCGTAGTAAGTTTAGGTACTACGGGCGTGGCCATCGCCCTTTTGATGAGGATCAAAGAGATCTTCGGTTCTCTGGAGGAAGTTGAGATACTGAGGAGGGCGTCAAAATGAATTTCGTTCAACATGCGCCCGTCTTCATCGTCCTTTTGCCCTTGACCGCTTCTCTCCTCTGTCTGCTTTTCAGCCGTATCAGCCGTAACTTAGGATCATACATAGTGATCGCCGCCATTTTCGGCGCCTTCCTCAGTGCGGCGACGGTGCTGAAGCAGGTGCTGGCTTCCGGCGGTCAGGCCATCCATTATTGGATGGGCGGCTGGGAACCGCCTATCGGCATCGAGTTCGTTTTGGATCCGCTGAACAGCGTTCTGGCAGTGCTGGTGACTTTCATCGCTTTGATGGTGAGCATCTACAGCCGTCCTTTCGTGAAGAGAGAGGACTGGCTCCACCTCGGCGGCTATTACACTCTCTTCGGCCTCTTGTGCGTGGGGCTTTGCGGCATGATCATCACCGGTGACGTGTTCAACCTTTACGTTTATCTGGAGATCATGAGCCTTTCCGGTTACGGCCTCATTGCCCTCGGCGGCAGAAAATCGATGCTGGCCGCTTTTCGCTATTTGCTCATCGGCACCATCGGCGCTTCCCTCTACCTTTTGGGAGTCGGCTATCTTTACGCCATGACCGGCACCTTGAACATGGCCGACTTGGCCAAGTTGGTGGCGGCCCATTTGGATTCGCCTCTTTTTGCCATGGCGGTGGCCTGCTTCATCATCGGCTTCGGCATCAAGATGGCCCTCTTCCCCCTGCACGGCTGGCAACCGGACGCCTACACCTTTTCCCATCCGGGTGCGGCTGCCTTCATCGCCGGCTGTATGAGCAAGGCTCCGGCCTATGCTATGGTCCGCTTCCTTTACTACATTTTCCATGTTGACAATCTGGTGGTCCACAGCGCTCTCAACGTTATAGGGTTGTTGGGCATCGCCGGTATCCTGATAGGCTCCATCATGGCTCTGGCCCAATTCGATTTTCGCCGCATGCTGGCCTATTCTTCCGTGGCTCAGATCGGCTACATCGCTATCGGCTTGGCCATGGGCAATTTATACGGCTTCATAGGCGCTGTGCTGCACATGATCAATCATGCGTTCATGAAGAGCGCCCTATTCTTGGTGATCGGGGGCATCCAATACCGTTTCGGAGAGGTCAACCTCTACCGTTTGGGAGGGATGCATAAAAAGATCCCCATCAGCACCGTCACCCTGACCTTGGCAGCTCTCTCCATGATCGGCCTGCCTCCTACCTGCGGCTTCTTCAGCAAATGGTATTTGATGTTAGGTGCTTATACCGGCGCTCAATATTTTTACATCGCCGTGCTGGTGATCAGCTCCCTCTTGAATGCCATCTACTTCTTCCGCATCATCGAGCAGGTGTTCGTGCAGCGTGAGGCTTCTCTTACCGAGATACAGCCGCCGTCCACCAAGTTGGGGCTGCCCATAGAGATGGCGGTGCCCATCGTGGTGATGGGCTTGGCTATTTTGGTGCTGGGCTTCTGTAACGGAGACATCGTCACCGATGTGCTTAAAGTCGGCTTGCCGGAGGTGTTTCTGAGATGACTATCGTAGATTGCAGACCATTTCTGGCCGTAGGGGTCTCCCTCTTAGCCGCATTGCTCGTCGCCTTCAGCGATAAAAGACCGAATGTGCGGGAAGCTTGGAGCACCATCGCTTCCTTCATAAAATTCGGCATCATCCTCAGTATGGTGCCGGCGGTACTGAACGGCGATGTGTACACCTACACCCTCTGTCAGATCACCGATACTGTGGGGCTCACCCTGCGCACCGACCCGGCAGGCATGATCTTCGCCACTTTGGCCTCGATGCTGTGGGTGCCCATCAATTTCTATTCCATCGGCTACATGCGCTGCAACAATGAAGGCGAGCAGACCGGTTACTTCGCCGCCTTCGCCGTATGTATGAGCGCCTGCATGGGCATAGCCTTGGCCGAAAATCTGCTCACTTTCTTCATCTTCTACGAGCTTCTCACTTTGGCCAGCTGGCCGCTGGTGCTGCACAAACGCAACGACGAAGCTCTGCTGGCCAGCCGTAAATATTTGATCTACACTTTGATCAGCGGCCAGTTGTTCTTGGCCGGCGTCATCGCCGTTTATTGCATCGCCGGCAGCATCGACTTCAGGGCCGGCGGCCTGCTCACCATCGATATGGCTCCCAAATGGGTGCTGCAAAGCGTCTTCGTGCTGATGATCTTGGCAGGCAGCGTGAAGGCTGCGGTGATGCCTCTCCACGGGTGGCTGCCCGCCGCCATGATCGCACCTACTCCCGTGTCTGCTCTATTGCACGCGGTGGCAGTGGTCAAGACAGGCGTCTTCTGCGTGCTGAGGATCGTTTGCTTCGTTTTCGGCCCCAAACTTTTGGCACAACTGGGCATCATAGACTGCTTGGCTTGGGCGGCGGCCATCAGCATCTTGGTTTCGTCCATGATCGCTCTTCGTCAGGATAATTTGAAACGGCGGCTGGCCTTCTCCACCGTAGGACAACTTTCCTACATCGTGCTGGGCGCGGCTCTGATCTCTCCTCTCAGCATCAAGGGCGCTTACCTGCATCTGGTTGCCCACGCGGTGATGAAGATCACCCTCTTTATGTGCGCGGGCCTCATCATCACCCGCACTCACCGCAACAACATCAGCGAGATGTACGGCATAGGCAAAAAATTGCCGGTGACCATGGCCTGCTTCACGATCGCTTCTTTGGGCATAGCGGGCATGCCATTCATAGTCGGTTTCATCAGCAAGTGGAATTTGGCCTTAGGCGCCTTGCAGGCGGGCAAGCCTCTCTACATTTTGGTGTGGGTGGCCAGTGCTCTCTTGGCGGCAGGCTACTTGATGCCGGTGTGCCAGATGGCTTATTTCCGCAGTGACCCCAGAGAAAAATTCATTCAATACGGTGCCTTCAGTCTCAAAATGCTGGTGCCGATTTGCGTGACTACCGCCATCAGCGTCGCTTTGGGCGTTATCCCCAACATCTATCCCCATTTCTATAGACTGGCTGTTATGGCCTCCGAGGCTATTTGCGCCGGCTGGACAGGAGGGTGGCTGTAATGACAAAGTTCAGTGTGAAAACGGTTTATTTGCTCGTGGCCGCTGTTTTGCTGCTGTGCGTCTTGGGTGAGTTCATGGGAGTTCATCTGCACGGCGCCGAGTGGTGGCCCCTGCCGATAGGCTACAACATTTTCTTCGGCTTCGTGGGAGCGTGGGTGCTGATCATTTTGGCCAAAATGATCATGGCGCCGCTGCTGCAGAGAGATGAAGATTATTACGACCGGGGAGGTGAGAAGGATGCTTGATATCATGCTTCACCCCGGGTTGATACTGATCTTGGCAGGCTTCCTCGCTTTGGCAGCGCCCAAACAGCTGCGGCGGTTCATCATGATCGCGGGTCCTCTCTTTGCGGTCGTCGCCGCCCTGCTTTTGCCGCTGGGGACCACTTGGGGCTTCGATTTCGTGGCGGGCTATCATGTGCAGCTCATCTACGTAGACAAGCTGAGCTGGCTCTTCACTTTCATCTTCTCCGTGCTGGCGGCCATCTGCAGCATCTATGCCGCTCACAACGAGAACAAGATGGAGGCTCTCTGCTCCCTTTCCTACGCCGGCTGCGCCATCGGCGTCACCTTGGCTAAAGATTGGCTGTGCTTCATCTTCTTCTGGGAAGCTTTGGCCTTCACTTCTCTCTATCTTGTATGGTGCAACCACACACCCGAGTCCCGCAGAGCAGGCTTTCGCTATTTGCTGGTCCACATGCTGGGCGGCAACCTGTTGCTCTTCGGCATTTTCCTGACGGTGAGCGGCGGCAACTTCGAAGTGGGCAACCTCACGGCAGGGCCTCACGGTTATGCTTACTGGCTGATGCTGGCCGGTATGTGCGTCAATGTGGCCATGCCCCCGGTCAATGCTTGGTTGGTAGATGCTTACGGCAACTCCACTCTCACCGGCGGCGTTTTCATGAGCTGTCTCACCACTAAGGTAGCGGTCTATGCTTTGGTCCGCGTTTTTGCCGGCACCGATCTTTTGATGTGGGGCGGCGCTCTGATGGCAGTCTACGGGGCCAGCTATGCGATCATGGAGAATGACATGCGCAAGCTTTTGGCTCATCACATCATCAGCCAGACCGGCTTCATGGTGGCCGGCGCCGGCATAGGCACCGGCATGGCTCTTAACGGCGCCACCGCCCATGCCTTCTGCGACATCCTCTTCAAATCTTCTCTCTTCATGTGCGCCAGCACCATCATCTATGCCACCGGTATCCGCCGCATCAACGAGATAAGCGGCATGATGAAGAGGCTGCCGCTCGTGGGCCTGTGTTTCTTCGTGGCGGCTTTCTCTATCTCGGGCATCCCCCTGTTCAACGGTTTCGTCAGCAAGGTGATCACCGTGCATGCAGCGGCCGAGGCAGGCAACGGGCTGCTCTTCTCGTTGCTGGAATTGGCCAGCATCGGTACCTTTTTGTCCATCCCTTTGAAGATGGGCTACTTCATCTTCCTGCGGTCCGACAGCAAAAAGGTGGCCATCAAACGGCCGGTGCCTGTCAATATGTATGCGGGCATGTGCATCGGCGCCTTCCTGTGCACCCTTTACGGTGTATATCCCGACCTGCTGTATCGCCACTTTGCTTTTGAGATGGCCCCCTATCATCCCTTCACCGCCGATAAAATTTTGCAGACGGCGGAGATGCTGGGCATGGCTATGGTGCCCTTCCTGATGTATCTGCCCAAGATGGAGCCCCACACGGCCATCAGCTTGGACACCGACTGGTTCTATCGCAAACCTTTCGGCTTCCTCGTGGTGCGCTGCGCCGAATTGTTCTGCGCTCTGTGCGGCGGGTTGGGCAACGCATGGAACGTGCTCTACGAAAACTTTATGGGGATGACGGCCAATCCCATGAATATTTTGGATGCCAGACCTTTCAGAAGGGTGAAACATTACAGCCCGGATAACTATCGTACTTCCATCGCCGACCCGATGATGATCACATTGACGGTGCTGGTAGCGAGCATCCTTTACTTCATCTCCCGCATCCAATAGTCTGTCGGGAAGATCGCGGCTCGGTGAGCCGCAGCGCAAAAAAACACAAAGCCATATTCGGAGGCAGTTCCGAGTATGGCTTTTGTTTTTTTTGAAAGCAATGAGATCTTAAGGCAAAGTCTAAATCTAAAAGGCAAAGTCCTTCGCTATCGAAGCAAACAGAAAAAAGAGGCGGTGCTCTCGTCCTGACTTAAACGAAAAGTCCGACGATCAATAAACTCTTATTCAAATGGAAAAGTCGACAGCCGAAAAGTTCTTGGCAAAATGGAAAAGTCGACAGCCAAAAAGCACTTAGCAAAATGAAAAAGTCAGCAGTCAAAAAGCTCTTGGCAAAATGAAAAAGTCAACGACAGCCGAACCTCGACCGAAAAGAAAAAGTCAGAGATCACTGCGCTCATATAAATATGAAAAAGTCGGCGGTCGATAAGTTCCCGTTAAAATAAAAAACGCAAACTCCGAAACGCCTCGGCCGCTGTCTTACATTTCGGCCTCCTTTTACTGGACAAGGCGGGAGGCCGACAGGTATAATATATCCAGAAAAGAAGTCCGGCGGCGAAGCCCGGCAGAGAACGGAGCACACGCACCGAGGCCCCAAGGAGGTTTTCAAAATGAAGCTGACCCGTTACGCTTACAAATACGGCCACGGCGAAAAAGAATTCACTCTCGACGCCGATAAGGTGTTGGCAGAGATCCGCACCGCAGACGTGCCTTTATTGGAGAATTTGGAAGAAGCCGTCCTGAAGGCCATCTATGAGCCTATCGGCTGTCCTTCGCTGGCGGAGCTAGTAAAGCCGGGGCAGAAGATCGCTTTCATCTGCAACGACCCCACCCGCGTGGCCAACAGTTTCGACTTCATGCCTATTTTGGTGCGCGAGCTGAACAAGTTGGGCATCAAGGACGAGGATATGCGCATCGTGTTCGCTTTGGGCACTCATCGAGACATGACCGAGGCGGAGATGACAGAGGCAGTGGGGCAGAACGTGGCCTCCCGCCTGAAAATGTACAACAGCAATTGCAAAGAAGAAGGAGCCTTTCAATATTTCGGCACCACCAGCTTCGGCACGCCTGTGTGGCTGAACAAGCTGATCTGCGATGTGGACTTGGTGATCCTCACCGGCACCATCGTCCATCATTTCTTCTCCGGCTTCGGCGGCGGCCGCAAAGCAGTGCTGCCCGGCTGCGCCGCCATGGAGACGGTGCGGAAAAATCACAGCCTCATGCTCAGTCCCGCTTCCGGCTTGGGCAAATTGCAGGGGAACCCGGTCTATGAGGATCAGATGGAAGGCGTGGGCCTTTTTGCCAAAGAGCACAGGCTGTTCCTCTTCAATGCCATTTTGAATGCCAAGCACGAATTTTTGAAAATTTTCGCCGGTGATTGGCGCTTGGCCCATCTTGAGGCCTGCAAGTTTGTGGACAAAGTTTACGGCGTGCCCATCCCCGCCCCCGCCGATATCGTCATCGCCAGCTGCGGCGGTTATCCCAAAGACATCAACATCTACCAATTGCAAAAGACCATGGACAACGCTTGGTGCGCCGTGAAGGAAGGCGGCGTGGTGATCATCATCGGCGAGTGCGAAGAAGGCAGCGGCAGCGCAGCTTTGGAGCAGGCTCTGCGGGAGAATCCGTCTCCCGATGCCATCGCGGCCAAATTGGCAGCCAACTTCGTCATCGGCGCTCACAAAGCTTACGCCATCACCCGCCTGATGAAGAAGGCCCGTTTCATTTTGGTCTCCGCTCTCGACAAACAGATCGCAAAGGACCTGCTCTTTGAGGCCGTAGACAGCGTCGATGAAGCCATCGCCAAAGCAGAGACCTATGTGGGGAAAGAGCACAGCATCATTTTGATGCCCCAGGGCAGTTTGACCGTGCCCCTTTTGCAGAAATAGCAAAGCATTCGTCTCCATGGTATTATATTTTCCGAAAACCCTTGATTTTCTTAGACTTTGCGACTATAATCATAACTGTTGCGGCAGTTGATTATCGTAATATATCGGACTAGAGCAAAAGAAAGGTGATGTTTCGCAATATGGAAGTATATGTTGATTATAAGGCGATAGGCGCCAGGATCAAACAAGCACGCCAAAGGAAGCACATTACTCAGGGAGCCGTGGCGCAAATAACCGGGCTGTCGACGCCTCACATCAGCAATATCGAGACCGGCAACACCAAACTGGGGCTGCCCACCATCATCAGCTTGGCCAATGTTTTGGGCGTGTCCGTGGATGAGCTTTTGTGCGACAGCGTGACCCACAGCGAAAACATTTTCCGCAAAGAGTTGGCCGATATATTGAACGATTGCACCGTTGACGAACTGCACATCATCTCGGAGCTGGCCAAGGTGATCAAGAAGGCTGAGATCAATCAGATCAAGAAGCCCCGCATCCGCCGCACCAAGGCCCAGATCCTTGCCGACAGAGCAGCGGCCGAAGAGGCGGCCAGAAAAGCCGAGGCAGCAGCCAAAGAGGGCTGAGCCGCCGTCGATTGACAAAAGCAGCTCTTTTACCTTATAATAACCTATGCACGACGCTACTGTAGCTCAGCTGGCAGAGCAGCTGATTCGTAATCAGCAGGTCGCAGGTTCGAATCCCGTCAGTAGCTCCAAAAGAACTAAGCTCCCAGACCTGAGTTTGGGAGTTTTTTCTTAGGCGCCGCCGACACGGGCCCGCCGTCGAGAGATGTTGCCTTCTGTTATCGAGGCAGGAGCGGCGAGCGGTCGACGTAAAAAATTGCACTTTTTTAAAGAAAGGCAAAAGATGAAGCAACTCCTCATCACCGGCTTCGATCCCTTTGCTCACTACAGCATCAATCCTTCTTGGGCGGCGGTGCAGGCGCTGCCGCAGGAAGTGGCGGGCTTTGCCCTGACCAAGGTGCTGCTGCCCAACGTTTACGATCTGGAATGGAAAGTGCTGCGGGAACAGATACCGTCCCCCGCTCCCGACGCAGTGCTTTTGACGGGCATGAACAGCGGCAGCACTAAAGTGTGTATCGATCAGGTGGCCGTGAACATGCGGGATGCCCGCATCGAAGACAATATGGGCCGCCGCCCCCGCGGGCAGGAAGTGGTGGCGGGAGGGCAGGCCAGATATCATGCCACCATACCGGCCGGAGAATTGGTGAGCCGCCTGCGGAAGGAAGGCTACCCGGTGGCCCTCACTCCTCGTGTGAACGGGTTTTTGTGCAACGATATTTTTTATTTCACCGCCCGGCATTTTGCCGGCACTGCCACCAAAGTGGGCTTCGTCCACATCCCCTACGTGCCGGAGATGGTCTTTGACGAAAAAAAGGCTCTGCCTTTGGCCGAGAGCGTGGCCGTGCTCACGCGCCTCATAGAACTGTTGGCAGAAGAATAAAACAAAAAGCGGACAGCACCGCAGTGACGGAGCTGCCCGCCTTTTTCTTGTGTGAGGAAAACACCCACTAAAAGTGGGGGTTTCTCATACAAGAAGAAGAGAGCTATCATGAAAGAGATGAAAGCTCTCTTTCTTTTTGTCTATGAGATCAAACGGCATTTCCCTCGTTTTCGTCTAAAATTTTATTCATACTGCCGCTGCGGTAGCCCTGCAGATCCAGACTAACGTAAGTGAAGCCGGCTTTCCGCAAATTATCGTAGATGATCTGCGCCTTGCTCACAGCTTTTTCCAGTTCGTCCGGCGCTGTTTCGATGCGGGCGAGCGGACCGTGGCAGCGCACTCGCACTTGCTTGAAGCCCAAGCTCAGAAGAAACTCTTCGGCCTTATCGATCCGTTCCAATTTGGCGGCGGTGATGGGGTCGCCGTAGGGGATGCGGCTGGAGAGACAAGCCAGCGAAGGCTTGGCCGCGGTGGGCAAGCCCAAAAAGGCGCTCAACTTACGAATGTCGTCTTTGGTGAGGCCTGCGGTCCGCAGAGGGCTGAGCACGCCGGCTTCCTCCAGTGCCCGCAGACCGGGGCGATAATCTTTTAAGTCGTCGAGGTTGGAGCCTTCGGCTAAATGCTCGTAGCCTTCTGCCTGCGCGGCCTGCCGTAAAGCGTCGATCAAAAATTTTTTGCAATGATAGCAGCGGTCGGGGGGATTGGCGGCGAAGACTGGCAGGGCCACTTCGTCCAGAGGGCAGAGGAGCTGACGGATCTTCTCTTGCCGACAAAAAGCTTCTGCCGCCGTTGCTTCCCGCCGAGGAAAAGAACGGAGACAGGCGGTGAGAGCCAAGCACCGGGGGCCGAGAGCATCTTTGGCAACTTTTAAAAGCAAAGACGAATCGACGCCGCCGGAAAAAGCGACGGCCACGCTGCCCAATTTCGACAGCTGCTGTTGCAGGGCGGCATATTTTTTTTGCAGGTCGGGGCTCAAAGAGGGAGCCATTTCATACCTCCTTGGCGAAAAGAGCGAGGACTTGGCCGAGGCTGAGACCGTTGGCCCGGGCCAAAAGGGCGGCGCTTTCGTACTCCGGATAAATTTTTACGGTCCCATCGGGCAGAGTCACTTGCTTTACAGCCAGCGGCCCGAGGGAAAGCTGCACGGTGCCGCTGCTGCGGGGCAGACAGGTGCGCTCTTTAAGACAGCGGCGCAGGCCGATGGTAGTGGTCTCGCTGAAAATGAGCTGCTCCATAACGCCTTGAAGAGAAGGAGGGCAGAGGACGGTGAGCAGGTAGGCCGGTCTGTTCTTCTTCATATAAACGGGCGTGTAGAAAACATCCAGCGCTCCGGCGGCCAGCAATTTTTCCATAACGTAGCCCAGAGTCTGCCCGTCGCAGTCGTCGATATTGCTCTCTATCTGCAAAACGGTCTCGGGAGAAACATCGGGTCCTTCTTCGATGAGCAGGGCCCGCAGGATGCTGGGCCGGCTGTAGCTGCGCTTGCCCGCACCCAGACCGATCCGCAAAATTTTAAAACGGCCGGGCAATTCCGTGGCGGTGGTGATAGCGGCGGCGATGGCGGCGCCGGTAGGGGTGACCAGTTCGCCTTCGATATCGGTGAACTGCAGCGGCAGTTTGTAAGCGGCGACGATGTTGGCGGTGGCGGGCACCGGTATGGGCAGGATGCCGTGCTGACAGCGGACACTGCCCTGCCCTTCCCACAGGCAGGGAGTGATGACTTCTTCGATGCCCAAGTCGTCCAGACAAACGGCGGCGGCTACGATATCGACGATGGAATCTACGGCCCCCACTTCGTGGAAGTGGACTTTCTCGAGAGGGAGGCCGTGAGCTTTGGCCTCGGCGGCGGCGATGATGCCGAAGATGCGGCAGGCTGTCTCTTTGGCCCGAGGGCTGAGAGAAGCGTTTTCGATGAGGCCGACGATCTCTTGCAGGCCTCTGTGCTCATGATGATGCTCATGAAGATCTTCGTGTTCATGTTCATGATGATGCTCGTGAAGATCTTCGTGCTCATGAAAATGTTCGTGCTCATGATGATGATGGCGAAGATGTTCGCCCTCGTCGTGCTCGTGAAAGTGTTCGTGAAGGATCTCGTGAGCGTGGGCGTGCAGATGGCCGAACAGGTAGGCCATGTCGTGGTCTTTATTGTCTTCGTCTAAAACTACCGAAAAATCGCACACGTCCAGCCCGGCCTTTTGCACTCTGCCGATAGAGACGGTGAAACCCGGCAGGTGCAGCCCGTCGATGGCCGTTCGCAAAACTTCGGGGTCGGCGCCCAGGTCCAGCAGGGCGGCCACCAGCATATCGCCGCTGATGCCGGTCTTGCATTCCAAATATAATTTCTTGCTCATTTCTACTCTTCTCCCTTGGCGGTGTAGATCTGCCGATCGATGAGGGCCGCGTTATAGGCGGCGCCGAAGCCGTTGTCGATGTTCACCACGCTGACCCCGTTGGCGCAGGAATTGAGCATGGTCAAAAGAGCGGCGATGCCCCGCAGGTTGGCGCCGTAGCCCACGGAGGTGGGGACGGCGATGACCGGTTTGTCCACCAACCCGCCGATGACGGTGGCCAAGGCTCCTTCCATGCCGGCCACGGCGATGATCACCGAAGCACGGCGGATGGCGGGGATCTTATCCAGCAAACGCCGCAGGCCACACACGCCCACATCGTAGAAACGCAGGGCCTTGCTGCCGAAAAATTCCAAAGTTTGAGCAGCTTCCTCCGCCACGGGGATATCGGCGGTGCCGGCGGTGCACACGGCAACCGAGCCCCGCAGTTTTTTGGGCGGGGCGCATTTTAAAATGCGGGACACGGGGTCGTAGGTGCTCTCCGGCAGCTGCTGCCGCACCAAGTCGTACTGATGCCGATCGGCCCGGGTGCCGAAAACTTCGCCGTGGTGGGCAAAGAGGCGGGCAAAAATAGTTTGGATGTATTCGTCGGGCTTGCCTTCGCAGAAAACGATCTCTGGAAAGCCCATCCGTTTTTGCCGCTCCAGATCCAATTTGGCGAAGCCCAAGTCTTCGTAAGGGGCGGCGCAGTCTTTTCTAAGTCGAGCCCCTTCCTCCGGGGGCAAAAATTCGGTGAGGGCAGAGTTGTCCATGGGGTCGGTCTCCTTTGCTTTTTCTTCAGCATAAAGATTGAAGAGAAGTTTAAGTCAATATTTTCAGCGTAAAATTATTTTCAGATAAGGATTGGCGGCCGCGGCATCCTCCAGCACCTGCCGCAGGCGAGGGCCGTAGCCTTGAAGATAAGTTTCGGCGAAGGCTGCCGACGGTACCGCGAGGCTGAGGGGCTCGCTCACTTCCAGCAGACAATCGTAAAGAGCGTCCAGATTGCCGCCGTAGTAGGGAGGCAGGGCGAGAGCCTTTTTCAAATAACGATGGAGGGCCCGGGTGGTGCGTATATTTTCCAAAGCCAGTTCTTTGACAGCCATAGCAGCCTCCTTCAATAAAGCCTGATGAAACTTTTATAATGATCGCCGGTATAATAGATGAGGCCGTCGTCGGAAAAAACGATGCGTTTGGCGTTGCGGCTGCCTCGCACGTAGTCGATGTCGCATTCCTTCCAGGTGCGGCCGGCCTTGACGGGCAGCTGCCGCTCGTAGTTGCCGTAGCGGTCGCCGCCGATGGACTTGCCCGGCGCCACTTTGTCCAAGCTGCCTTTCGTCTTCCAGCCCAGCTTTTGCGCTTCTTTTTTGCCGATGTAGTTGGGCGGCAGTTCTTTAAAACGATGCAGATAGGCGGCCACGTGCTCCTTGTCGGTGTAAGCGGCGCCTTTTTTTACGCTCACTCCTTTTTGCGCGGCGGGTGCTGTCTGCCGGGCCGCTGTTGCGACGGCCGCCGTTTGTTTTTGGAAAGCGGTGTCGACGCTTTGACTTATTTTAAGCGGAGCGGGGGTCGCGGGGGCAGCCGCTTTTTGTTTGCTGCCGCAGCCGGCGCACACGGAGAAAAGGAGCAAGAGGGCGAGACAAAAGCTCCAAAATTTTTTCATCGGCGGGCTCTCCTTTCTATCCGGCGATCTTTTTCTGAAACTATTTTAGCCTATACTTTTTTTTCAGTCAACTTTTCCGCTCCCTCGCCGGCGGTGCGGCGGCTCCCGTGCTCATTGCAAAAATAAAAAGGAAAGACCCGTCCGCTTTCACAGACGGGTCTGAAAATTTTTCTCAACTGCTCGTCAAAGAGGCGAGAGGCGTTTTCGCAAAAAATTATTTGAAGTATCTTTCCAGCAGGCCTTTGAAGGCTTTGCCGTGACGGGCTTCGTCTCTGGCCATTTCGTGTACGGTGTCATGGATGGCGTCCAGGTTCAAAGCTTTGGCCCGTTTGGCCAAGTCGGTCTTGCCGGCGGTGGCGCCGTTCTCGGCCTCTACCCGCATCTCAAGGTTCTTCTTGGTGGAAGGAGTAACCACTTCGCCCAAGAGCTCGGCGAATTTGGCGGCGTGCTCGGCTTCTTCATAGGCGGCCTTCTCCCAATAGAGGCCGATCTCGGGGTAGCCTTCTCTGAAGGCGACTCTGGCCATGGCCAGGTACATGCCCACTTCGGTGCACTCGCCGTTGAAGTTGGCCCTTAGATCGTGCTTGATGTCTTCGGGGACATCGGCGGCGATGCCTACCACATGCTCGGCGGCCCAGCTCATCTCGGCAGCCATCTCGGTGAATTTGCTGGCAGGTGCTTTGCAAACGGGGCAGGCAGCAGGAGCGGCCTCTCCTTCATACACGTAACCGCAAACTTGACATACGAATTTTTTCATGTTTCATTCCTCCGCAGTTTCCTGAAAATATTGCGTGAAGGACGCCGCGCGCCCCTCATGCCTATCTTACCATAGAGCGCAGGGAAGGGCAATAATTATTATCCGTAAGAAAGTAAACAATTTGTGTCGCTCCGCCTCGGCCCGCCCCTTCGCCGGCGCTGGAAAAATAAACTTGTCAAAAAAGAGAAAAAAGTAGATAATTATAATGTAAATTTTCTCAACAGGCGGTATCCATGAGCGAGGCAGCTGCAGCAGGCGGCAACAAAGAACAAAAATTCCTCAAAGGCACCCTCATCCTCACCGTGTCCAGCATCGTGGTGAAAGTCATCGGTTCGTTGAACTGGATCATCCTCTCCCGCGTGTTGGGCGGGGAAGGCATCGGCCTGTATCAAATGGGCTTCCCCATTTATCTGATGGCTATCACCGTTTCCTCCGCCGGCATCCCTGTGGCCATTTCCATCATCACCGCGGAAAAACTGGCCCGTAAAGATTATCGGGGAGCCAAACGGATCTTCAATGTTTCTTTGCGGCTGCTCTTTTTAAGCGGCCTTGTTTTTTCTTCTGCCCTTTTCTTCGGCGCCGGCTGGCTCATCGACAATCACTTCATCAGAGATGCCCGGGCCTATTATTCCATCATCGCTCTGGCCCCGGCCGTTTTCTTCGTAACTTTTCTGGCCAGCTTCCGAGGTTATCTGCAAGGCTGGCAGATCATGACCCCCACTGCCGTCAGCGAATGCGTGGAGCAGATCATGCGGGTCATCACTATGCTCTTCTTCGCCGATCTCTTTTTGCCCTACGGTTTGGCCTATGCGGCGGGAGGCGCCAGCATGGGAGCGGGAGTGGGAGCCTTCTGCGCCCTTTTGGTGCTGATGTGGTTCTACCGCCGTTTGAAAAAAAGATTGGCCGCCGAGATGGAAGCTCAAAACACGGAGACCGAACAGGAAAGTGCGGGGCACATCATCAAACGGCTCTTGAAATTGGCCTTTCCCGTGTCGCTGTCCAGCATCATGCTGCCCATAGGCGCCAATTTGGATCTGCTCATCGTGCCCCAACGTTTGGAAGTCGCCGGTTTCGACGTGCACCACGCGACGGAGCTCTTCGGTTATTTGACGGGGATGGCGGTGCCTTTGGTGAATTTGGCTACCATCTTCACCGCCGCCATGACCATCAGTTTGGTGCCCGCCGTTTCTGAATCCCGCACCTTGGGCGCGAAAGAAGAGATCAGAGCCAAAGTGGGCCTCGCCTTTCGCGTGGCGGTGCTCATCACGCTGCCCTGCTTCATGGGCCTTTTCTTTCTGGCGGAGAGAGTGGCCGCTTTGATCTACAATGCGCCGGGAGCGGCGGGGGCCATCAGCGCCATGAGCATCGGCATCGTCTTCTTGGGCCTGCACCAGATCAGCACCGGTATCCTGCAGGGCTTGGGCTACACCGCCATCCCGGTGATCAACATGCTCATCGCCTGCGTAGTGAAAGTGCTTTTAGGCTGGCACCTGACGGCTCTGCCCTCTTTGGGCATCATCGGCGCTTCTTTGGCCACGGTGGCCGACTTCGCAGTGGCCATGATCATCAATCTTTGCTTCATCTATAAATTCACCGGTTATCTGCTGCCGCCCTTGGCGGTGCTTCGGCCTCTCTTCGCGTCCTGCGTCATGGGGGCGGTCATCTGGGGCATTTTGCGTGTGTGCGATGCTTGGGGAGCGTGGGCTCTGCCGGTGGCCATGGGGGCAGCGGTGCCCGTATATTTTGCCGCGTTGCTGGTGTGCGGCGGCCTGAACAAAGACGATCTGGGGGCCGTGCCCTTCGTCGGGCCTCGGCTTTTGAGCTTGGGGCAGCGCTGGGGCTGCCTGCAAAAATAAAAAAGAAAAATTTCGAGCCCTCTCTTTTGCGGCCTGACCGGTGAGAAAGAGAGGGCTCTTTTGTCTTTAGATATTTCAGATCTCCGCTGCTTCTTTAGGCTCCATGGTGCAGTGAGGGCAGCGGCCCTGCTTGCGTAAAAGAGCGCTGCCCCATTCGTACATGGCCCGCAGGATAGGCAGCAGGCTCTGCCCCAGAGGCGTGAGGCTGTATTCTACTTTGGGAGGCACTACCGGGTAGACGGTGCGGCGGATCAGCCCGTCGGCCTCCAGTTCCCGCAGCTGCTGCACCAACATTTTGGCGGTGGCCTCGGGGATGAGACGGCTCAATTGATTGAAGCGAAGAGTGGCATCGCACAGGTGCCAGAGGAGCAGAGGTTTGTATTTGCCGCCGATCAATTTCAAAGCGGCGGACACGGGACAGTCGGCGTTGGGCGTAGAAAGCATGGCTGGCAGCTCCTTTAGGTCTCATTTTTCTCGCGAAAATTTTCCACGCTATCTTTTCGGTAACTAAGGACCAAAATAGTGCGTTCTTGTTTTTCGGATAGCAACTGTTATAATGGTAGCATCAACGAAAAACTTCGTCAAGTTCGGATCGATCGTCATATCAGATCAGAATGAGCTCGGGAGGGAGCATGAAGAGAGAACTTTTCCTCATCAAAGGCATGAGCTGCAGTGCCTGCTCGGCCCGTATCGAAAAAGTGGTGGGCAAAATGGCGGGGGTGGAGAAGATCGCCGTCAATTTGCTGAAGAACAACGCTTATGTGACCTACGATGAAACTGCGACAGATGCGGCTGCCATCTGCGCCCGGGTGGAGAAGCTGGGTTTTGAGATGAGCCCTGCCGCCGCCCCCGCTGCCGCAGCTTTTCAGCCTCGGGAAGACGAGAGCATCGCAGCGGCAGCAGAATTGAAACGGCGTTTTCTTTCATCGTTGCTCTTTTTGCTGCCCTTGATGTACGTCAGCATGGGGAGGATGTACGGCTGGCCTCTGCCCGAATTTTTGACGGGCAGCGAAAACGATCTGGTGAACATGGTGGTGCAGTTCCTTCTCACTTTGCCTGTTCTTTTCATCGGCCGAAAATTTTTCGAAGTCGGCCTGCGTAACCTGCTGCATTTGGGCCCCAACATGGATTCTCTCATCGCTATCGGCAGCGGCGCCGCCTTTTTCTACGGCACCTTGGCGGTGCTCTTCGCCGCCTCCGCTGCGGGGCACGGGCAGTGGGCAGCGGTGCATCGCTATGCTCACGATCTTTATTTCGAATCTTCCGCCACCATCGTTACCCTCATCACCATGGGGAAATTTTTGGAAGCGCGGGCCAAGGCTAAAACGGGAGCGGCCATCGCCAAATTGATGGATCTTTCTCCTAAGACCGCTTTAGTGGAGCGCCACGGCATCAGCGGCGAGATCGAAGTAGCCGAAGTAGTGGTGGGGGACGTGTGCATCGTGAAGGCCGGTGCAGCGGTCCCCGTCGACGGCCGAGTCATCGAAGGCGCCGGCAGCGTGGACGAGAGCGCCATCACCGGCGAGAGCATCCCGGTCGAAAAACTGCCCGGGGCTAAAGTGACCGGCGGCACCGTCAATCAAAACGGTTATTTTAAAATGGAAGCTACCGCAGTGGGGGCCGACACCACTTTGGCCAAGCTCATCGCTTTGGTGGACGAAGCCACCGGCTCCAAGGCTCCCATCGCCCGCTTGGCCGATAAAGTGAGCGGCATCTTCGTGCCCATCGTCATGAGCATCGCCGCCCTTACAGCGATCTTGTGGCTGTTGGCCGGCTACGGCGCCGATTTCGCCCTGAACTGCGCCATCGCTGTGTTGGTCATCAGCTGTCCCTGCGCTTTGGGCTTGGCCACCCCCACCGCCATCATGGTAGGCACCGGCAGAGGAGCGGCAGCGGGCATTTTGTTCAAAAATGCAGAAGCTCTGGAAACGGCCCACGCCGTAGACACCGTCGTTTTGGATAAAACAGGGACGGTGACGGAGGGCAAGCCTCGGGTCACCGATGTTCTTCCCGCAAAAGGCGCCGAAAAAGAGCTGCTCCTTTGGGCGGGGGCGGTGGAAAGTTTGAGCCAGCACCCTTTGAGCGGGCCTATTTTGGAAAAAGCCAAGGAAGAAAATCCCGAACTGCCGCCGGCCACAAACTATCTGCTCACCCCGGGGCAGGGAGTGAGCGCTTGTGTCGGCGGGCAGAGGATCTATGCAGGCAACGGCAAAATGTTCGAGGCCTTGCCCGTCGGCCGCGAAGAAAAATGGCAGCAGGTGCTGCAGCAAGGCGAAGCTTTGGCGAAGGCGGGGAAGACACCGCTCTACTTTGCCACAGAGACAGACTATTTGGGCACTATCGCCGTGGCCGACGAGGTGAAGCCCACCAGCAAAGAAGCAGTGGCTCGCTTGAAAGCTTTGGGATTGCGGGTGATAATGCTCACCGGCGACAACCGACAAACTGCCGAGGCAGTGCGGCAGCAGGTGGGCCTGGACGAAGCGGTGGCCGAAGTGTTGCCTCAAGACAAAGAAGCCGCAGTGCGTCGGCTGCAGGAGGCAGGCCACAAAGTGGCCATGGTGGGGGACGGCATCAACGATGCCCCGGCTCTGGCCCGGGCCGATGTGGGCTTGGCCATAGGGGCGGGCACCGACATCGCCATAGAAGCGGCAGATGTGGTGCTGATGAAGAGCGACTTGCGGGATGCGGTGCGAGCCGTCAAATTGAGCAGGGCGGTGCTGGCCAACATCAAACAAAATCTTTTCTGGGCCTTTTTCTACAATGCCATCGGCATACCGGTGGCGGCAGGGGCGCTGTATCCCGCCTTCGGACTGCTGCTCAGCCCCATGCTGGGAGCAGCGGCCATGAGCTGCTCCAGCGTCAGCGTAGTGACCAACGCTTTGCGTTTGCGTTTCATAAAACTGTAAACATTTAAGGAGGAAACTATCATGATCAAGACCATCGCCATCGAAGGCATGCACTGTCAGCACTGTGTGAAGGCAGTCAACGACGCTCTGGCCGCCGTGCCGGGAGTGGAAGCTGTGGAAGTATCGCTGGAAAAGAAGCAGGCAACGGTGAAGGGGCAGAGCCTGGACGCCGCCGCCCTGCAGGCTGCGGTGGAAGACACCGGTTTCGACGTGCTCTCCGTTTGCTGAGGCCCGTACGCCGCAAGCAAAAACGAACAGCGCCTTAACAACGAGCCTCCCCTTTTGCCGCGGCAGCAGGGGAGGCTTCGTGATGTTTTTGTTTTTTCTTTAACGAATCATATGAGTCATCGCTCTATTTCAGCCTGCTTTTTGATTGCTGAGTAAATAGCGTGACTTGCTTTCCTGATAGATGCTGTTTCCTTTGACAGTAACATGTTACATATGTCCTGCCTTAGTTTATAAGTTCCCCTGACCTCAACTTTTCTTCCTATTTTTTTCAAATCCATACTCAACGCTCGTAAGTCTTGAAGTCGGGTTTCCATATCCGGCGAAGGTTCTTTTGAACTTTCTCTCACTATCGTCTGCTCGATATCTTTTATGCAATGTTGAATCCCTTCGATCAAAAATTTTCCCTTGATGCTTTTCAAGCCATTTCCTATGGCATTTGCTTTACTTTCATCCTTCTGTTCTATTGGGCGGATAGGAGGCTCTATCCCCTTGGGTTGTTTATCGTTCATTTTAGGAAGATTGCTTACGCTGATATTTTCCAATGCTTGCATCTGCCTTATAGCCATCTCCCTCAGTGCCACAAGTCTTTCTGCTTGCGATTTATTTTCCCCGATCAAGATAGCATTGTAACTTTCCATATTGGCGAGAACCAAAAGCTGCCTTATAGTCGCTTGGTCTCGCATATTGCCTTTTTGCTCGGGATGTATACTGCTCCACTGTCCGGCTGTCTGTCCGAATAGTGCTACATTCAATAAATCAGCTTCGCTGGCATATGTTTGATATATTTGCCTCTGCGTAAGTTGCGGTGGGATAAGATTCTCTTTTATTGCATCGGTGTGTATACGATAGTTGAGCTTTGCGACTTCTCTATTTAAATTCCAACTTAACGATAAAGGACCATTCTCATTTGCTTTGATCCGCCGGTAGTCCTTCATGATGTAAAGATGCAATTCAGGGGAAACCCATGTTGCAAAATCCATCGCAATATCGATATGAGCGTACGTTCCTCCTCCGTAACGTCCGGCTTTGACTACTATGCCGACAGCGTTCATCTGTTGGATCCATTTCGTAGGTGTCATTATAAAGCGGTTTAATCCGGCTTCTTTTTTAACCGCCTCGAATTGCACACGGTTAAAATCAGGATTGTGCAGTTCTTCCCATAGGGCCAATACCTCTATCGTATTTCTGTTCCTCATCCAGTTTTGTATCACAAATCGAGGGTCATCATCATTACGGTATTTTGCAATATCTGTCAGAGAGATAAACTCATTCTCAAAATCAGTTGTATAGATCCCTATTTGGATCCCGTTTACGGATAGAGTATCTGCAGCTGCTTTTTTCATTTTCCCTTCTCCTTTAAAGCAAAAGTTCGATAATAATCCTTAACCCCTCTTTTTCACCAGTTTCATTATAACATACCGCAGATAGGTATGATAAATTATATGCTTAAATTCCCATATCCATATCTTCGTCTCTATCAGCATAGCGAGACGATGCCAATAATTTAAAAAGACAATGGAAACTCACATCCATAGTCAAACGAGATAAGCAAGGATGTCTGTCGTTAACGGCAGAGCATCGCCGCCTTTTTAAAAAAGTTTAAGCCAAAAACGCCTACGCAAAGGCAGCGTCAACTTTTTGATAAAGCGAGAAGTGTTCTGCTTTCAACATAAAAAATAAAATCGCTGTCGAAAAGCGAAAGTCGATCGCAAAAAGCGAGAGCCGGCTCCGTCTTTTTTTCATGCGGAACGCGGATCTTTCGCCTAAACGGTTGCGCAAACGGGCAAATGATGATAAAGTATAAGCAAAAAATGCACAGTTGCCGCTGGGGGCGCAGAAATGCTGAGAGGACGCATCGTCCGACCCTTTGAACCTGATCCGCGGATAATGCCGGCGTAGGAAAGCGATGATGAAAGCGTTGAGCGCAGGCCGGGAGCAGGGAGCCCGGCTTTTTGTTTTGCCGTCCCAAGCGCAGAAAGTTCTGTGTGTCATGAAGGAGGAAAAATTATGACGACTCAGATGCAATACGCCCGCAAAGGCGTGATCACCGAGGCGATGAAAACAGTGGCCGAACTGGAGGGCCTGCCGGCGGAGACGATCCGCGCAGGCGTGGCAGAGGGCACCATCGCCATTTGCTGCAATATCAATCACAAAAATTTGGTGCCCTGCGGCGTGGGCAAGGGGCTGCGGGTGAAAGTGAACGCCAATATCGGCACCTCCAGCGCCTTCCCCGACCCGGAGCCGGAGCTGAAAAAATTGGCGGCGGCGGTGGAAGCCGGAGCCGATGCGGTGATGGACCTTTCTACCGGCGACAACATCACAGGCAGCCGCCGGGCCGTCATCGCCGCATCTAGCGTGATGGTGGGCACGGTGCCCCTCTATCAGGCGGCGGTGGAAGCCATTTTGAAACACGGCGCGGTGGTGGACATGACCAAAGAAGAGCTTTTCGATGTCATCCGCATGCAGGCGCAAGACGGCGCCGATTTTCTCACCATCCACTGCGGCATCAATCGGCAAGTTTTGAAACAATTAACGGAGGAAGGGCGTGTCATGGACGTGGTGTCTCGGGGCGGCAGTTTCATCACCGGCTGGATGCTCCACAATGATGCGGAAAATCCTCTTTATGAATATTACGACGAGCTTCTCGATATCTGCGAAGAATACGACGTTACCATCAGCTTGGGAGATGGGCTGCGTCCCGGCTGCTTGGCCGACGCTACGGACCGGGCCCAGATCCAAGAGTTGCTCAATTTGGGCGAACTGACCCAGCGGGCGTGGGCCAGGGGCGTGCAGGTGATGGTGGAAGGGCCGGGGCACGTGCCCTTCGATCAGATCCCTGCCAACATGCGCCTGCAAAAGAGCCTGTGCCACGGCGCTCCCTTCTACGTGCTGGGACCCTTGGTGACCGATGTGGCCCCCGGCTACGATCATATCACCGCCGCCATCGGCGGGACTTTGGCCGCAGTGAACGGGGCAGACTTCCTCTGTTATGTGACGCCGGCGGAGCATTTGGGCCTGCCCGATCTGCAGGACGTGCGGGAAGGCGTAGTGGCGACCCGCATCGCCGCTCATGCCGCCGACTTGGCCAGAGGCAACAAAGCGGCTTGGGCGTGGGACAACGCCATGGCCGCCGCCCGCAAACGGCTGGACTGGCCGGAGCAGCTGCGGCTGGCTATCGACCCCGTAAAGGCGAGAGAGTACCGCGCTCAAAAAAATGCGGACGACGAAGAAGCCTGCTCCATGTGCGGCGATTATTGCGCCGTGAAGATCGTGGGCCGCTATTTGGAAGAGCGCAAGCAAAAACAAAAATAAAAATTTTTGCGGAGGACAACAAAGCAGTCCCATAAAAAATTCAGCGAAGGACAGAGAAGCAGTCCCGTAAAAAATTTTGTGAAGGACAGTGAAGACGGCGCAGAAAAAATTTTTGCGAAGAGCAGCGAAGTCACCCCATTAAAAATTTCGGAGAGGCGCAAAAGGCGCCTCTCTTTTCGCTTTAAGAGAGGCAGGCGATCTCGGTCGCTCATAAAGGCAAAGGCATCTTCGGCAGAGCAAACGCAAAAAAAATCTGCATAGTCCTTTTGCGTTTGCTTTGACAAGTGACGGTGGCTCTGCTTTTGCATTTTTCCCCGCAAGCTCTTGCATTTGCGGAGCGCAGATGTTATAATCATTAGGCTTGTATATATTTTATATACTTCCCCTGCTCCCGTATGGGGGCCGAAGTCCGAAGGAGGAGGTGATTTCGTGAAATCGTACGAAGTCATGTACATCGTGAAGCCTGTTGAAGACGAGCAGTTCGAGGCCATCGTCGGCAAGTTCGAAAATTTGATCGTCAACAACGGCGGTACCGTGGAAAAAACCGATCGCTGGGGCAAAAAGCGTCTCGCTTACGAGATCCAGGACCTGAACGAGGGCCTGTATGTCCTGATGACTTTCAGCGCCGAGCCTGCCGCTGTGAAAGAATTGGATCGCGTTTTGAAAATTACCGACGAAGTACTGCGTCACATGATCGTGAAAAAGGGTGAGTGATTTATGAACAAGATCGTATTGTTAGGCCGCTTGGTCCGCGATCCCGAGTTGCGCTACACCGGGACCGGCAAGCCGGTTTGCCAGTTCACGCTGGCCGTAGACAGACCCTATTCCAGTCAAAAAGGGCAGCGGGAAGCCGACTTCATTACCTGCATCCTGTGGGATAAGAGAGGCGAGACTTTCCAGAAGTACTTCACCAAAGGTCAAAGGGCCTTAGTGGAGGGGCGCCTGCAGGTGCGTACCTACGATGCCAAAGACGGCAGCAAACGCACCGCCGCCGAAGTGGTGGTGAACGATTTCGAGTTCATCGAAAGCCGCAGCGGTTCTGCTCCGGCAGAGGGCGGCTCCCGCGGGGCTGCTCCGGCAGCCAACCACGCGGGAGGCATGGAGACCTTCGGCAGCCAGGTAGAGTTCAACGACGACGTACCGTTCTAAAGTTTGAGGAGGATTGAGCGATGAAGCGTGAAAGAGGCAGAAGACCTAGAAGAAAGGTTTGCAGCTTCTGCGTTGATAAAGTGGAGGAGATCGATTATAAGGATGTGGCACGGTTGCGCCGCTACATCACCGAAAGAGGCAAGATCCTGCCCCGCCGCATCTCCGGCACCTGTGCCAAACATCAACGCCAGCTGACTACGGCTATCAAGCGGGCCCGTTGCGTGGCTCTGATGCCGTTCATCTGCGACTGATAACAGTTCGACAGCCGAAAAAAGTAAGACCAAGCTCCCCGGCCGCTGCGGCCGGGGAGCTCGTCTGTTTTTTGCGGGCTGGTCAAAAGGAGCGCCGTAGCTTATAATGAAAAAAGAAAAACTCCGCCGCAAAAGGAGGCAGAGGTAAACGTCTTCGCCTGCAAGTCCCGACGGTCATCGGCAAAGGAGTTATTCATCGATCATCGGTCCGTCTTGACAGTTGCACGCAACATGATCGAAACATCGCAAAAATCCACATAAGGCTGAAAATTAAAATGTTCTAAGGTCAAGCTGAATTCAAAAATATGAACTTTTAAAATTTTGCTCAAAGATCGAACATGCAAAAAAGCCCCCTGTTATCGGCATACTTACCGCAACAGGGGGCTCTTTTTAATATTTGCTTTCGTCCTCACCTTGTGCAATTCCGCACGAAGGGAAAGTTGTCACTTGCCGGCTTTAGTGGGCCTGTTGCTGATGACGGGCCTGTCGCCGCCTGCTTCGCTGATCCTTTCGCGGATGCTGGAGCGGGATCTTCTGAGCCAAGAAGGCGCCTCGCTGCTTTGTTCCTTCTCTCTTTCTTTCACCTTGTCCTCATCGTTGCTTTTATTTTTGATGATGGTGGTCTTGTTGTTCTCTTTGCTCCGCTTATCCGCCTTCTCTTTGTCTTTGGCGTCAGCTTTGTCTTTATCTTCGCCGATCTCCGCTTTGGTCTTTTTATCGATCTTGGGTTCGGGCGGGACAGTGACGCCCGGGTTGACGAAGCGCTTGGCGGGGATCTCTTTCAAAGCTTCCCGCATGAATTCTTCCCAAATGCTGAGAGGCTGCATGGAACCGTACATCTTCTCCATCTGGCGGCCGTTGTCGTCGCCTATCCACACCGCGCAGCTCAAATTGGGAGTGTAGCCCACGAACCAAGCATCTTTGAAATCGTCGGTGGTGCCGGTCTTGCCGGCGGCATCACGGCCCAAGTCTGTCACTGCGGCGGTGCCGCTGGTCAGCACGTCCTGCAGCATGTTGGTGGTCAGATAGCAGGGGACGGGGTCCAGCACCCGATGGCTCTCGGTATCGGCAGAATAAACGGTCTTGCCTTCCCTGTCCACTATCTTCAACACGGAGAAGGGCCTGCAGTAGATGCCGTTGGTGGCCAAAACACCGTAGGCCGCCGCCATCTCCAGCGGGTTGACGCCTTTGGTGAGGCCGCCGATGGCCATGGCCAGGTTCATGTCGTTATAGGGACCCTTGTCCACTAAAGTGGTGATCCCCATCTTTTCCGCATTGGCTATGATTTTGTGCACGCCCACTTCTTTGGCCAGTTTCACCGCCGGCACATTGATGGAAAGTTTCAACGCCGTGCGCAAAGACACGAGGCCGTGCCACTTCAAGTCGGAATTTTTGGGGCTCCAATCTTTATCGAATTTTTCTTCTTTGTCTTCGATGACGGTGGCGGGGGTCAGGCCGCTTTGCATGGCCGTCAAATAAACGAAGGGTTTGAAGGAGGAGCCGGGCTGCCGCACGGCTAAAGTGGCTCGATTGAATTTGTCGTCGCCCCGGCCGCCTACCATGGCCTTCACGTAGCCGGTCTCCGGGTCGATGGCGATGAGGGCGACCTGAGGCTGGCGGCGCTTCTCGCCGTCGGTGTAATAGTCAGGCAGAAAGTGGAGAGCTTTTTCCGCCGCTTCCTGCATTTTAAGATCCAGAGTGGTGTAGATCTTCATGCCGCCTTTATAGAGGGCATCGGCACCGAATTCTTCGATGACTTTTTGAGAGACCATGTCGAAGAAGTAGAAGCGGGGGTCGCCGATCTGCTGCTTATTGCCTTCGTTGAAGGTCAGTTTCTCCGCTCTGGCCGCATCGCCGGCGGCCTCACTGATGAAGCCGTACTTCACCATCTGATCGATGACCAGATCGGTCCGCTCTTTATTGGCGGCGGCGTCGGCGAAAGGATTATAGTAGTTGGGGCTTTTGGGGATGGCCGCCAGACAGGCCGATTCTGCGATGTCCAGTTCTGCCGCATGCTTGCCGAAATAGTAAAGGGCTGCGCTCTCCACACCGTAGGCGCCTTGGCCGAAGTAGATGCGGTTCAGGTACATCTCCAAGATCTCGTCTTTAGTGTATTTGTCTTCCAGTTCTTTGGCGATGAAAGCTTCTCTGATCTTTCTCTTAAAAGTGCGCTCTTGAGAGAGAAAGGCGTTTTTCGCCAGCTGCTGGGTGATGGTGCTGCCTCCCTGCACTTCCCGGCCCAGCACATTGTTGAAGAGGGCCCGCAGCGTGCCCCGGTAGTCGATGCCGCCGTGCTCGTAGAAGCGGTTGTCTTCGATGGCGATGAAGGCCAGCCGGGTGTGCTTGGGCACTTTGTCCAAAGTCACCGGCAGGCGGCGTTCTTCCGACTGACTGGTGTAGATGAGCTCGCCCTTGTTGTCGTAAAATTGCGAGGAAGCATCGGGCACCAGCTCTTCTTCCAAATTGGCGGGAGCAAAATAGCCGGAGAAGCCGTAAAGGATGGAAACGCCCATCACGATGAGGCAGAAAACACAAAGGGCTATGACCTTGATGATCTTGAACATGATGACCTCGATCTCTGCCGGGTCGCAAAAAAGAGCCGGCGTTTTTCTTTCTTCTGATATTATTTATACGAAGATCAATTTTCATTATAACATTTTTAAGGCCCCTTGTCATGCCGGAAAAGCGGCAGAGCAAGGGGCCTGCAGTTATATCGGGACTTTTTCTTTTTTTACAGGCTCAAAATGCCGGTGGATTGCAGCAGCAGCACGAAGAGCAGAGCGGGGGCCGCGAAGCGGATCATGATGATGTAGAGCCAGCGGCGTTGGAAATGAAAACCTCCTTGTTCCACTTCTTCGATGATCGTCTGCGGGCTCAGCTGCCAGCCGATGAGCAGACAGGTGAGAAGAGCCACCAGCGGCATCAGCAGGTTGTTGCTGAGGTAATCCATCAGATCCAGCACCTGGGCCACTGCGCCGTTAGGCAGTTTCACTTCGAAGTAGAGCAGATTGTAGCCGAAGCAGACTAAAAGGCCGAAGACGACGGTGTAGACAGCCACGATGATGCAGCTCTTGCTGCGGGAAACATCGAAGCGGTCCATGAGGCTGGAGACCACGGCCTCCATGATGGATACGGAACTGGTGAGGGCTGCGAAGGCCACGATGAGGAAGAAGACGATGCCGATGAAGGGGCCGACTCCGCCCATGGCGGCGAAGATCTTAGGCAGGGAGATGAAGAGCAGGCCGGGTCCGCCGCTCATGCCTTCTCTTCCCATGAAGGTGTAGACCGCGGGGATGATCATCATGCCGGCCAGTACCGCCACCAAAGTGTCGTAGAACTCGATCTGATTGATGGAGTTCATCAGGTTGATGTCTTTGCGGGCATAAGAGCCGTAGGCCACCATGATGCCCATGGCCACGCTGATGGAGAAGAAGAGCTGGCCCATAGCGTCCATGATGACGATGAGCAGCCTTTGCAGGGTCATGCCGGTGAAGTCGGGGATGACATAAATGGCCAAGCCTTCCAGACCGGTGCGGGTGGCGCCGCCGGCATCGGTGTGCTCCAAAGTGAGAGAGAAGAAAGAAATGATGACGATCAACAAAAAGAGGATGGGCATCAGCACCTTGCTGTACGGCTCGATGCCCTTATCTACGCCTTTGTAGACTACGTAAAAGGTGAGGCCGAAGAAGACCAGCATCCAGAAAACAGGGGCGAATCGAGCGGTGATATAGGCGCCGAAGAAGCCGTCCTGGGCGGCAGCCAGCCCGGAGCCGGTGAGGAAGGTGTAAAGATACTTCAGCACCCAGCCGCCGATGGCGCAATAATAAGGAAGGATGATGGTGGGCACCAGGCAGGCGAAGATACCGATGATGTACCACTTGGGATGCAGTTTGCTGTAAGCGGTGAGGGGCGACTGGCGGGTCTTGCGGCCGATGGCGACCTCACTGGTGAGCAGAGCGAAGCCGAAGGTCAAAGCCAAAATGAAATAGACCAGAAGGAAGATGCCTCCGCCGTCTTTGGCCGCCAAATAAGGAAAGCGCCAAATGTTGCCCAAGCCTACCGCACTGCCGGCGGCGGCCATGATGAAGCCCAGCGAACCGGAAAAACTGCTGCGTTCTTTTTCGTCGTTCATAAAACTCTCCTTAGTAAATATATATAGTCCTCACGATCCTCCGAAAAATTTTCCGAGAGCGGAAAGAGGAAACTATCCTAATTTTGATTATACAGGGAAGAAAGGGAGAAGGCAACAAGTTTAACATTTTCTCCTTGCAATTGCCGGAGAAACAGGTTACAATAAATTGAAAGTTTCAAGTGGAGGTTACTTAACGATGAAAAAACATGTAAAGACCGTCAATAAGACCATGCTGAACAAAGAACTGCGCAAGGGCGGCTGCGGCGAGTGCCCTGCTTCCTGCCAGTCAGCCTGCAAGACCTCCTGCACGGTAGGCAATCAAGTTTGCGAGCACAGCAAATAAGGTTCAGTGACAGGCTCACGGCTCCCTGCTTTTTACAGGGAGCCGTTTTAGCGTGGAGAAAGGATCGAAGAAGTGAGCATCCACCGCTTGTGTTTGGACGAATATAAAGGGATACTGGACGTGAACAGCGGCGCCGTGCATCTGGTCGACGAGCTGTTTTACGATCTTATGGAAGTCTACGACGGCAGCAACGGCTCTGCTGCCCTTGCCGCATTAGAGGGGCGCTATCCCCGGCGGGAACTGGAAGAAGCCTTGGCCGAAGCAGAAGAACTGCAGAAGGAGGGCCTGCTCTTTTCTCCCGATATCGAAGTGCCCCCTGTCTTTAACGAAGAGCCCATCGTCAAATCGCTCTGCCTTTTGGTCACGCAAGACTGCAATCTGCGCTGCGGCTACTGTTTTGCCGAAAGCGGCTCCTTCGGCGGCGCAAGGCAGCTGATGAGCAAAGAGACCGCCCGAGCGGCGGTGGAATTTGCCATCGCCGGCAGCAAGAGCAGACACAACCTAGAACTGGATCTTTTCGGCGGCGAACCGCTTATGAACTGGCCCACGGTGACCTTCATCGCCGATTACGTTCGCAAAAGAGAAGCTGAGTGCGGCAAGAACATCAAGCTCACTCTCACCACCAACGGCACCCTGCTGACGGATGAGAAGATAAAATTTCTCAACGACAGGCGGGTGATGCTGGTGCTGAGCTTGGACGGGAAGAAAGAAACTCACGACGCCATGCGGCCCTTCCCCAACAAGCAGGGCAGCTACGATATTGCAACGGCCGCTTTCAAAAAGACCATAGCTTCCCGCCAAGGGAAAAATTATTATTTGCGGGGCACCTACACCCACTACAATCTTCACTTTGCCGCCGATGTGCTGGCCATGACCGAAGTAGGAAAAGAGATCTCCATGGAACCGGTGGTGGGCAAGGATGAACCTTGGGCTTTGACGGAGGACGATCTTCCGGTCCTCTTTGCCGAGTACGAAAAATTGGGCAGAGAGTATCTGCGCCGCCGGCTGCAGGGAGAAGGCTTCGACTTTTTCCATTTTAACGTGGCTCTGGACAACGGGCCTTGCGTGGCCAAAAGGTTGAGCGGCTGCGGGGCAGGCCACGAATATTTCGCCGTCACCGCTCAGGGCGAGCTCTATCCCTGTCATCAATTTGCGGGAAGAGAAGCCTATCGGCTGGGCAGTTTGCAAGAAGGCGTCATCAGGCCCGATCTGGTGGCGAAATTCCGCAACTGTCACGTTTTGACCAAGCCCCAATGCCGCAGCTGCTGGGCCCGCTTCTTCTGCAGCGGCGGCTGCCACGCCAATGCCGACTTGATCAACGGCACCATCGAGCAGCCCTATGATCTGGGCTGCCGCATCCAACGCAAGCGGCTGGAAGTGGCCGTAATCGTGCAGGCAGTGCTGCAGTCGCTGGCTCAGGAGGGGGAGGATCGCCGCCCCGTAATCGACAACTTCACTTATCAAAATCAGTCCAACGCACACAACTTGCGGTAAAAACTCAGCTGCCTTCGGCAGTCGGTCTCCGGCAAAACTTTCATGATCAAGCGTAAAACTCAAAGGGCACGGCAACGTGCCCTTTTTTCTTTGTAGAAAGCTGAACAGGTCTGTACCCCAACATCTCATCGATTGGGAAAAGCAGCACTCACGGCAAGGATGAAAAAAAGCTGTTTAGTATCTTGCGATGAAGAACAACTTTTTCGTAGCATAACGATGACTCACCGTCAAAGTACTGTCAACTTTTTGCAAAAAGCAACGCTCCTCGGCCCTTATGTTTTTTGAAAAAGAGAAAGCAGCCTCGACCTCCGCTCATTTGCAAAAAGCAAGAGTCACCGCACCCTACTTTTTTAGAAAAAGAAAAGATCATCGCATCTTTTTCTCTTTTTGAAAAGAGTAAAAGTTCTTATGCCCCTCTGATTTTAAGATAAGCAAAGGTCTTTGCGCCTTTTTCTTTTAGAAAAAAGTAGAGATTTTCACACACCTCTTTTTTTCAGATAAGTAAATAGCCTTACGCTCTTCTCATTTTGGATAAAGCAAAGGTTTTGGCACCCCTCTTATTTTGAAATGAGCAGCGGTCTCACGCCCCCTCGCTTTTTGAAAAAGGCCAAGCTGCTCACACCCTTCTCTTTTCGAAAAAAGCCAAGGTCTCGCGGCCTCGGGCTTTCGGTAAAAGCCCCGCCTTTTAACAGCGCCGCTTTTTCGGAAAAGTCTGCGCCGAAAAAGTCGGCGCAAAAGCGTAAATTCGTAAAGAAAATTACAACAAATGGTGTTGACAAGCCTCCCTTTGCGTGGTAAGATATAAAAGCTGTCGGAAAGCTCCGCTTTCCCCGGCGCGGACCTTGAAAACCTTGCAGCGA
>CANQBR010000020.1 GCA_947589605.1 uncultured Phascolarctobacterium sp.
GTATCGCCCGGCAGCGCGCGGAGTTCATAAACTTTTCTTTTGGGCCCGGGCGCTCGCCTCAGCGCCCAAGCCCTCGACGATGCTGCAAGTGGCTTGCGAGAAAAAGTGCGGGGGAAGAAATCCTTAAACCTACCCCGAACTTTCCCACCATTCGCATCATCGCTTTTATTGTAGCATAGTTGAACCCCCCCACAAGACTTTTTCAGTCGGAACTGAAAATTTTTTGTGAATTTCCGCGAGTTTTTGCGCAAAAAAATAAGAGGGGCGCATTTCTGCGTCCCTCCTCAGATTTTACAGACAAATTCATCAGAAGCACATTTCTTCTGTTTTCTTTATGGCCGGAAGTCCTCGTCCTTCGCTTCGGCAGCCAAGGCATCTTCAAGGCTCATAGAGTCTTCGTGAAAGGCACCCAATTCCATAGCTTCCTCTATCGAATACTCTTCTTTGTAAATCATGCTTTTCTCCTTTCTGTCAATTGCTCAGATCGCGGCCTTTTGAGCCGTCGGTTTAGGATAAAATAGTTGACTAAGCTCTCCCCTTTCGCCCTGCCCAAGCCCGTGTTCATTCCCTCCCTTTTATAGTGATGCGACTATCATCAGACTTTATTCCTATGACCGTGCTCTTTCGTCAAATCGGGCTGAAGCAGAGTTTTTCGGTTTTGCTTATCTGTTTTATTGATTGTAGTCCCCCTCTGTTTACATTATAGCAAGGGCATTAGACATCTTCTGTCAACATAAAAAAGTTTTGAGATTTTTTTGCTGTTGTAAAACAAAAATGATCACCAGGCTCAACCAGTCCATTTTCATATACGAACTCTATTCTTGATTTTGATCGCCGAGACTTTAACTTGTTATCGCGATTTGATCTTCAGCGCATATCTGCTTGCTATCAGAGTTCTAAACAGTTTAACCGATCGTTGAAATTATTTTTCGCCGCCGAAGCGCTATAGGCCCACGCCGTTAGTGTTTGTTTTTCTTTACATAAGTAGAGAGGGGCACTTACGTGCCCCTCGTAAATTTTTGCAACTTGCGCAGTTGCCGCTGTGACGATTTTTTCTTAGAAAGTGATAACCAGATGGGTCCACAGGGAAGCACCGTCTTCGCCGCCGTTCCCCTTGCTCTCCAGATCTACCCAGTCGATCAAGGCGATCATGTTCTTGGCAACTGCATATTCAGCGCCTACGCCGTAACCGGTGAAGCCTGCTTCCAAGAAGTTGTTCTGATAGGCATTGTCATCACCCTCGATGATCATGATGGTGCCGGCCATATTCCAATACTTTGCAAATACTCCCCCAGTTACCGGGTTGGGCGGCTTTGGCACCTTTGTATTTTAGCATTGCAAATACGCCTTGATCGTTGCCGTCGGCATCATCGTTCTTTGCCTTGGCCCACATACCTTCCAAGGTCAAGTCTTTAAAGATGTGAAATTTTACATCGATGCCCAGAATGCTGTTGTCGTTGTTGCCCAAGTAATAGTTGGAAAGAGTGGTATCGGTGCTAGCGGTAGTGCCTATCTTGCTTTCGCCGCTTGCTTCACAGGAACACGCAAAAGCGATAAAGATTGAAAAGCAGTCGGCTTTAGTGTAGAATGAGTGCGTTGATAATTTATCGTTTCAATATAAAAAGACCGTGCAGATAAATTTGCAGTAAAAAAGACCTGTACGTGAAGGAAGTATTTTATGACCCACTATTTGATAGATACCGAAAATGTAGGCCAGCGCTACATGCACATCATAGAGCAGTTGGAAAGCGGCGATGAAGTTTTGTTTTTCTTCACCGACACCAATAAAACCGCCGGCATCCCTTTTTCCGTTATGGCCGCCATCAACAGCAAAGGAGCCTCCGTTAAAGCCGTGCATTGCCACAAAGGCACCAATGCCCTCGATTTCCAGCTCGGCAGTTATTTGGGTTTCGCGATCGCCAAAGACACCAAAGCCAATTACGTGATATGTTCCAACGACGGCGGTTATAATTCCATCCTCAACTTCTGGACGGATCATGACGTATCTGTTTCCCTTGACGGCAGCGACCCCGATAAAACTTCTCAGCCCAAAGCAACTAAAAAGTCCGTTGCAAATCCCGCGGCGACGGTTACTGCGGTCACTGGTGTTCTGACTGCCGAAATCCCCCCATTGCAGGCAGACTGTAAAGAAGTATGCATCTCGATGCTTTGCGATTTAGGTATAAGCAAAGGACGTGCCGATCACATCACTCGCATAATTTTCCTTACTAAAGGTTTACCGGAAAACGAAAGAACTGCTCGTCTTCAAGAATTGTTTCTTAAACAATTCGGTAAAAATAATCATGCGAACTTGCTGCAGCAAACCCGACCTGTTATCGAGCGGATATTCGCCGCCGGGCCTCGGCCTATCGTCTCCTCCGCAAAAAATACAGCCGCAAAACCCGCGGCCAAGTTGCCTATCCCTGTGCCTGCCGCAAAAACTTTACCTAAAAAGGCCTGCAAGAAAGCCTACAAGTCGCTGCTGTCTGCGGCAGGTATCAAAGATAAATATGTCGACTCCATCGCTGCTTTCGTTTACGGCAGCTTCGGCGTAGCTGCCGCTGAGCGAGAGAAGCAGATCAAAAAGAAATTTCTCAAACAGCTGGGGAAGAAGGATCACGAAGAACTGTTCCTAAAAGCAAAGCCGGTCATCGACCGCATTTTTAAAAACGGACCTGTCCCTAAAAACAAAAATTGAATCGCCCGAAACTTTTCTGCAGAACAGACAAAGCCCCATGAGAACAGCGACCGTTCCGTCGCTCTCATGGGGCATTTCCCTTCTTTTTACCTAAACAGCCCGCCCAAGATACCTCGCACTATGCCGGCTCCTCCCGAGCTCTTCCGCCGAGAGGTGCCGCCGCCTAAGATACTGCCCAGCACCGCATCGGCCGCTGTGTTGATGAGGACGGTAGTGGCTTTATTGGCAGCCTTGCGTCCCAAAGAACGGCCCAAATAATCCATGGCCTCTTCGGCGGTAGATCTTTCTCTGGCAGCTGCCTTCGCCGCCCGCTCTGCTTCTCTTTGCTGACGGATGGCCTCTCGGGCCGCCTCCTTGCGGGCCCGCTCTTCTTCTTTGGCTCGAGCCGCCTCCTCCTTGGCCCGCAGCGCCGCCTCTTTAGCCTCTGTCTTTTGCCGCTGAGCCTCTTCTTCCGCTTCCTGCTCTTCGGCGTAGCGGTCGCTGAGGATCTCATAGGCCGACTCTCGATCGATGACCCGAGCATATTTGTCGTGAAGAGGAGAAGCAGCTATCATGGCCTGCCGCTCTTCCTCGGGGCACACTCCCAACAAACTGTGGGGCGGCATCACATAGGCCCTCTGCACCATGGTGGGGATGCCCTCGCCGTCCAAAACGGAGACCAGCACCTCGCCGGTGCCCAATTCTCCCAGCGCCGCCTCCGCATCCAAAGCAGGGTTGCTGCGGAAAGATTGAGCCGCCGCTTTCAGTGCCTTCTGCTCTTTGGGCGTGTAGGCCCGCAGAGCGTGCTGCACTTTGTTGCCCAATTGCGCCAGCACCGTATCGGGGATATCGGATGGCGATTGGGTGATGAAGTATACCCCTACGCCCCGCGAGCGGATGAGCCGCACGATCTGCTCCACTTTGTCCAAAAGAGTGCGGGGGGCATCTTTGAAGATCAAATGAGCTTCGTCGAAGAAGAAAACGATCTTGGGTTTGGAAAGATCCCCTGCCTCCGGCAGCATATCGTACAAACTTGAGAGCAGCCACAGCAGGAAAGTCGAATAGAGCATGGGCGAGCGAATCAGTTCTACGCAGTCCAGCAGGTTGATGATGCCTCGCCCCTCGCCGTCTGTGGCGAACCAATCTTTCAATTCCAAAGCCGGTTCCCCGAAGAAGATATCGGCCCCCTGCCCTTCCAAACGCAGCAAGGCCCGCTGGATGGCGCCGATGCTGGTGGGGGAAACGGCGCCGTAAGAAGTTTTGAATTGAGCGGCGTGGTCTCCCACATACTGCACCATGCTGCGCAGGTCTTTAAAGTCCAAAAGCAAAAGGCCGTTGTCGTCGGCGATCTTGAAGACTATGTTCAGCACGCCGCTTTGGGTCTCGTTCAATTCCAAAATGCGGGCCAAAAGCTCCGGCCCCAGTTCCGATACGGTGGTGCGCACCGGGTGCCCCTTCTTCCCGTACACATCCCAAAAACGAACGGGATAGCCCCGCACCTGCCACTTCAGTTCCAGCCCCGTTTTATCGCGGAGCCTTTTCTCCAAACTTGCGGGGTCGGTGCCTGCCTTGGCCAGGCCGCACACGTCTCCTTTGATGTCGCCTAAAAAGACCGGCACGCCCAAGTCGCTGAAAGCTTCCGCCAAAACTTTCAGCGTCACCGTTTTGCCGGTGCCCGTGGCGCCGGCGATGAGGCCGTGCCGATTGGCCATTTTCGGCTCCAGATAGATGGGCCCGTCCGCTCCCTGACAAAGGTGGATCTTCCCTGCTCCCGCTTCGGCCCCTGCGCTCAACGCAGCATCGTAGGAACTGCGGGCTGCGGGGTCGTTCAAAGTTTGATAAGCTGTGTTCAAGAGGCCCATGTCCGCCGCAGCTTTTTGCAAAGCGGCAGGGTCCGTGGCCTGCATCCTGTCCATCAAGGCCAGCTTCTTCTCTGTGTACGCCGCCTTCACTTCTTCGGCCGCAGCTTGCGGAGCAATGCCGAGGATCTCATAATAATTTTCCATAAATATCCGTCCTTTTGCGTATTTTTGCTGGATTTTTTCTTGCTCCTATTATATAATAGGGCAACGGCATCTGTAAACAACGTTAAAGAAGGAGCGCGGTAGATTTCTTGAAGATACCGTGCTTTCGCTCTTTATGGAGAAAAACAGACTTAATTTATCTCAGACATATTTTTTTCGTATAACTTTTGTGATCGGTAAGGAAGGTCCTCCATGCGCATCGGTGTCGATATCGGCAGCACCACCATCAAATTGGCAGCTCTCTCCGACGACGGGCAGCTGCTCTTCAGCAAATACGAACGCCACTACAGTCAGATAGCTCTCAAACTTTTGGCTCTGCTGAAAGAATTGAAAGAGTTCTCTCCCCATCTTTCTACTGCCAAGGTGGCAGTGAGCGGCAGCGCCGCTTTGGGCATCGCCGACCGCTGCGGCCTGCAGTTCGTACAGGAAGTTTTCGCCGAAAAGATCGCCACGGAAAAATTGCAGCCGCAGACCGACGTGGTCATCGAGCTGGGAGGCGAAGACGCCAAGATCCTCTTTTTGGGCCGCCACTTCGATGCCTGCATGAACGATTCCTGCGCCGGGGGCACCGGCGCCTTCATCGATCAAATGGCCGCCCTCCTCAACGTGGAGACCAAGGCCATGAACGAACTGGCCCTCGCCGCCACCGACACTTGCACCATCGCCAGCCGCTGCGGCGTTTTCGCCAAAAGCGATGTCCAACCCTTGCTGAACCAAGGAGCCGCCAAGACCGACTTAGCCGCCAGCATCTTTCAGGCGGTGGCCAGCCAAGCCATCACCGGTCTGGCCAAGGGGCGGCCCATCAAAGGCTCCGTTCTCTACTTGGGCGGGCCCCTCACCTTCATGAGCAAACTGCGGGACTGCTTCGACGCCAAACTTCACGTCAAAGGCCTCTGCCCCGAGAACAGCCTCTTTTACGTAGCCATCGGCGCCGCCCTCTGTGCGGAAGAGACAGCGGACTTGGAAGCTTTGCCCGAGCTTTTGCGCACCGCCTCCAATGTCAGCAGCTTGGCCTATGCTTCGCCTCTTTTTGCCGATGAAGAAGAATACGCCGCCTTCAGCGAGCGGCACCGCAAGGCCACCGTGCCCACCTCTCCTTTGGCGCAAGCCACCACCGCCTTTTTAGGCGTAGACTCCGGCAGCACCACCATCAAGATCGCCCTCATCGACGAAGAGTGCCGCCTTTTGGCTTCTTTCTACCAAAGCAACAAGGGCAACCCGGTAGTGGCGGTGAAAAATTATCTCGCAAAACTTTATGAGGACTATCCCGATCTGAAAATTTTGGCCAGCGCTGCCACCGGTTACGGCGAAGATCTCATCCGCCATGCCTTCGGGCTGGACTACGGCATCGTAGAGACCATGGCCCACTTCTTTGCGGCTCGGCATTTGCGGCCGGACGTAGATTTTATTTTGGACATCGGCGGACAGGACATCAAGTGTTTGAAGATCCATAACCGGGCCATCGACAACATCTTCCTCAACGAAGCCTGCTCCAGCGGCTGCGGCAGTTTTTTGCAAACTTTCGCGGAGATCTTGGGCTACGACACTCAGACCTTCGCTCAACTGGGCCTCTTTGCGGAAAAACCGGTGGACCTGGGCAGCCGCTGCACCGTTTTCATGAACAGCGGCGTGAAGCAGGCCCAAAAGGACGGCATCAGCGTCAACAACATCAGCGCCGGCCTTTCCATGAGCATCATCAAAAACGCTCTTTATAAAGTCATCCGCCCCGGCAGCAAAGAAAGCATCGGCCGCCACATCGTGGTGCAGGGAGGCACTTTCTTGAACGACTGCGTGCTGCGGGCCTTCGAAAAAGAAATGGGGCAGGAAGTCACCCGCCCCAACATCGCCGGTTTGATGGGCGCCTTCGGCGCAGCCCTTCACGCTCGCGAAAAATATCTGGCGGACCCCAAGCCCACCGACACTTTGAACGCTATGCAGCTGGCCGCTTTCTTCCACAAAGTGCTCACTGTCACCTGCGGTCTCTGCAGCAACCACTGTCATTTGACGGTGAATACTTTCGCCGGCGGCCGCCGCTTTATCAGCGGCAATCGCTGCGAACGGCCCATCACCCACTGCGACCCCGACGACAGCTTCAACCTCTACCGCTATAAATTGACTTTGTTGGAAGACTTGCGCAAAGCTCGGCGGCCCGATGCTCCCTTGGGCAGCATCGGCCTGCCTCTGGGCCTCAATATGTACGAGCTGCTGCCCTTCTGGCACTGCCTCTTGACGGAGCTGGGCTTCGACGTAGTCGTCAGCCCCATCGAGAACAAAAATATTTACGGCGACGGGCAGGACACCATCCCCAGCGATACGGTGTGCTACCCCGCCAAATTGATGCACGGCCACATCAAGTGGCTGCTGCGGCAAGGGCTGCAGCACATCTTCTACCCCTGCATGACCTACAACGTGGCCGAAAAAGGCACCGACAACTGCTATAACTGCCCGGTGGTGGCCTATTATCCGGAAGTGCTGAAGGCCAACATCCACGATCTTTCTCAAGTGCATTGTTACTTCGATTATTTGAGTTTGAACGATCCCAAAATTTTAGCCAAACATTTGGAGGCCATGCTGGAAGAAGATTTCCCCACGGTGGAGCGCAAAGATATCCGCTTGGCCTTGGCCAAAGCCTACGACGCCTACGACGCCTATTTGCAAAAAGTACGGGCCAAAGGGCTGGAGATGATGGCCGAGGCCCGCAGGCTGAAAAAGCCCATCATCGTCATGGCCGGCCGCCCCTATCACATCGACCCCAAAGTGGATCACGGGCTGGATCGGCTGCTCACCACCATGGGCGCCGCCGTCATCAGCGAAGACGCAGTAGCGCCTCTCATGCCGCCTCAAGAAGTTTTCGCCGACCTGCATGTGCTCAACCAATGGACCTATCACAGCCGTCTTTACGCCGCCGCCCGCTATGTGACAGAGCACGACGACTGTCAGTTGGTCCAATTCGTCAACTTCGGCTGCGGCTGCGACGCCATCACTGCCGACGAATGCCGCCGCATTTTGGAAGAAAAAGGCCGCATCTACACCCAGTTGAAGATCGACGACATCGAAAATTTGGGAGCGGCCAAGATCCGCCTGCGCAGCCTTTTCTCCGCGGCCGGCCTGCCCGCTGCCGATTGATCTATCGAGGAGCTTAAAAATATGACGAGTTCCGCTTCTTGGCCCATCTTCACCGAAGAGATGCGCAAGACCCACACCATCCTCATCCCCGACATGCTGCCTCTCCACTTCAGCCTCATCCAAGCGGTGCTGGAAGCCGCCGGCTACAAGGCCGCCATTTTGAAGAACGAAGGCAGACAGGTCATCGATGCGGGGCTGCGCTATGTAAATAACGACATCTGCTACCCTGCTCAGCTGGTCATCGGGCAATTCATCGATGCCCTGCAAAGCGGCAACTACGACCTGCAGCATGTGGCCCTCCTCCTCTCGCAAACGGGCGGTGGCTGCCGCGCTTCCAATTATATCTATCTGCTGCGCAAAGGTCTGGAGAAAGCAGGGCTCACCGGCATCCCCGTCATCAGTTTCAATGTGGCCGGCTTAGAAGGCCAGCCCGGTTTCAAATTGACTTTCAAAATGGCCCGCAAACTGTTGGCCGCGGTGGTTTACGGCGATCTTTTGATGTATCTCACCAACAAAGTGCGCCCCTACGAAAAAGTGCAGGGCGCAGCCGATGCCTTGGCCCGCAAATGGCTGCAAAGTTTGGGGCAAAACTTTAAAGACAGCGGCGCCCCCTCTTTCGGCACTTTGAAAAGATCCTGTTTGGCCATCGCCAAAGATTTCGCCACTCTGCCCACCAAAGCGGTCAAAAAGATCAAAGTGGGCATCGTCGGCGAGATCTACATCAAATTCGCCGCCTTGGGCAACAATCATCTGGAAAGATTTTTGCAGAGCCAAAACTGCGAATACATGCTGCCGGGCCTGCTCCACTTTCTCATCTACTGTGTCGATACCTACGTAGTCGATTACAAATTGTACGGCGGCCGCCTCACCAACTATCTGGCCAATGCCGCCGCCAAGTGGTATCTGCAGCGGCTGGAAAAAGTTATGCGCAAGGCGCTGGCCAAGGCGCCCTTCTCTCCTCCTTCCAGCTACGAAGAGACCAAAGCCTTAGTCAAGGGCATCATCGGCTACGGCAACAATATGGGCGAAGGCTGGCTCTTGACGGCGGAGATGCTGGAATTGGCTCACCACGGCTACAACAACATCATCTGCTGTCAGCCCTTCGGCTGTCTGCCCAACCACATCGCCGGCCGCGGCATGATCAACAGAGTGAAGGAACTGGCAGACCACATCAACGTCATCGCCATCGACTACGACGGCAGCGCTTCTCAGGTCAATCAGGAGAACCGCATCAAATTGATGCTGGCCACGGCGCAAAGATAAAATAGACAAAACCAGGCAGTCGCACCTTTTGGGTGGACTGCCTTCCTTTTTGCTTGGTTCCCCTATTTTTCTACTGAACTCTTAAATTTTTGCTTATAGAGCGTGACGTTGATCTTACCTCGCAACTCGCACTTTTTTATGCAGAAAGCTCCTTTCAAATATACCGCTCTCTTCAAACTCCCTGTTATCTTCATAAAAATTGCTTTTTTCAAACAGACTACCAATTTTTTGCTCTGCTCTCTTCAAGCAACTTATTCTCTTAAACAGATTGCTCATTTTCTACGCTCTGCTATCTTCATATGGTCTGATCTTCTCAAACAGACTCTAATATTCTACGATCTACACTCTTCAAACTTACTGATCCCTTTAAATAGATCTCCCTCTTTTCATACGCTCTGCTCTCTTCGCACTGACTGCTCTTCACAAGAAAGCATCAGATTCAAAACCGCTCGCTTTCTAACGAGTGGTACACTTTTTCAACAGTGACTTCTTCCCAAAAAATTTGTCTTTGCTCCCTTCATCCGTCAGCGAAAAATAACAGGCCGCGACCCCCGTCTTCGGAGAAACAGCGCCTGTTTTGCTAGAAAATTTTGTAAGCATCGATCTGCAATCATTACAAAAGGGCTTCCCGCATAACGGGAAGCCCTTTGCAGTCTTAGCAGACTCAGAAAACTTATTTTGCTACAGGACCGATCATAGCCAGCATGGTACCTGCTGCAACGGCGGTACCGATAACGCCTGCTACGTTGGGGCCCATAGCGTGCATCAGCAGGAAGTTGGCAGGGTTAGCTTTCTGACCAACTACTTGAGATACACGGGCAGCCATAGGCACTGCGGATACGCCGGCGGAACCGATCAACGGGTTGGTAGCGCCGCCGTCAACGAGGCACATCAGCTTGCCGAAGATTACACCGGCAGCGGTGCCGCCGATGAAGGCAACCAGACCGAGGATTACGATCAAGATGGTCTGATAGGTCAGGAACCGATCAGCAGACATGGTCAAGCCGGTACCGGTAGCCAGCATGATGGTAACGGTGTTCATCAAAGCGTTTTGCGCGGTATCGCTCAAACGATCCAAGCAGCCGGCTTCTCTGAACAGGTTGCCCAGCATCAGCATGCCGATCAATGCGGTTACGGAAGGCAACAGCAAGGAGATAACGATGGTGCTCATCAGCGGGAAAGCAACTTTCTCGAAGTGAGAAACGGGGCGCAACTGCTTCATAACGATCTTACGGTCTTTCTCGGTGGTGAACAGCTTCATGATAGGAGGCTGGATCAGAGGAACCAAAGACATGTAAGAGTATGCGGCAACGGCGATAGCGCCCAACAGCTGAGGAGCCATCTTGGCAGCCAGATAAATGGAGGTGGGGCCGTCAGCACCGCCGATGATACCGATAGCGGCAGCTTCCTGCACGGTGAAGCCCAGCATCATAGCGCCGAGGAGGGCTACGAAAACGCCGGCCTGAGCGGCAGCGCCCAGCAACAAGGTCTTAGGATTGGCCAGCAGGGGACCGAAGTCGGTCATGGCGCCAACGCCCAAGAAGATGAGGGGCGGGAACACCTCGTGGTTGATGCCGTACATGATTACGGACATAACGCCGGGGGCCTCAAAGCCGTTCTTGGGGATGTTAGCCAAGATGCAGCCGAAGGCGATAGGGGAAAGCAGCAAGGGCTCAAAGCCTTTGCCGATAGCCATATAGAGCAGGATCAAACCTACCAGGATCATGATGCAGTGACCACTGGTCAAGGCGGCGAAGCCGGAATCTGTCCATATGGAAGCGATAGCAACTATAAATGCCTCAAACATTTAATATCCTCCCATTGTTTAGTTTTGCGGCCGGACGAGCCGGCCGCCTTGGCCCGTTTGCTATCAAGTGTGGCCGCAGCCACAACTCGATTACATAACGATCATAACGTCGCCGGTGTTAACAGTGGAGCCTGCGCTTACGCGAACGTCGGATACGGTGCCGTCAGCCGGAGCCATGATCTCGTTCTGCATCTTCATAGCCTCAAGGATCATCAGAACGTCGCCAGCCTTAACAGCGTCGCCGGCCTTAACGTTAACGGACAGAACCTTGCCGGGCATAGGAGCGGAAACAACGTTGGCACCTGCGGGAGCAGGAGCAGCGGCCGGAGCCGGAGCGGGAGCCGGAGCAGCTTTCGGAGCCGGAGCGGGAGCCGGAGCAGCCTTCGGAGCCGGAGCAGCTTTCGGGGCAGCAGCGGTAACGCCGGCCTCGGCAACTTCTACTTCATATGCGGTACCATTAACGGTGATAGTGTACAGTTTAGCCATTAGAATGACCCTCCTTAAATTTATTCGTTGGATTTACAAAGGTAGATTTTTCTTTTAGAAGCACTCTTTGCGAACAGAGATAGCTTCGGCGCGAGCATTCATGGTCCAGCTGTTCTTCAGGTCTACCCGACGAACAAAAGCGATCTGCTCGGAAGAAACTCCGCAAGCTGCTACGGCAGCGGCGATAACGGCGATGATCTCGTTGTTATCCTGATCTGCTGCAGGAGCTGCGACCGGAGCAGCAGGTGCTGCTGCGGGAGCAGGAGCGGCTACCGGCTTAGACTTTTTTTTTGTGGGATCCACGTATTGCAACAGAGTCATCAGTACGCCCAAAGCGATCAGGACGCCGAACACGATGCTCAGGTTGATGATCGCGATCAAGAAGGGGTTTTCGGTAACAGGACCCATTATTTTCACCTCAACTTTTCAATAAATTTATGCAACTGCTGACAGCGTCTTACAGAGGAATGTTGCCGTGGCGTTTTGCCGGACGGGTCTCGCGTTTGCTTTCCAGCATTTGCAGAGCGTTGATGATAACGGGCCGAGAGTCCTTAGGTTGAATAACGATATCAACCATGCCGCGCATTGCAGCAATGTAAGGAGTTGCAAAGGTGTCGATGTACTCCTTGGTCTTTTGCTCAACATCGGGGTCTTTCTTGAAGATGATGTTAGCAGCGCCGGCAGGGCCCATAACTGCGATCTCGGCGGTAGGCCATGCGATGACCTGATCGGCGCCCAGATCCTGAGAGCACATTGCCAGATAGGAGCCGCCGTAAGCCTTACGGGTAACCAGAGTTACCTTGGGCACGGTTGCTTCGGAGTAAGCATACAACATCTTGGCGCCGTGACGGATGATGCCGCCGTACTCTTGGTTGGTGCCGGGCAGGAAGCCGGGAACGTCAACCAGGTTCAACAGAGGAATGTTGAAGGCGTCGCAGAAGCGGATGAAACGGGAGCTCTTGTCGGAAGCGTTGATGTCCAAGCAGCCGGCCATAACTTTAGGCTGGTTGGCGATGATACCAACGGTCTGGCCGTCCATACGGGCGAAGCAGGTGATAATGTTCTTTGCCCAGTATTTCTGGTTTTCATAGTACTCGCCGTTATCTACGATAGCTTTGATTACATCATACATATCGTAGGACTGGTTGGAGTTGTCGGGCAGCAAGGTGTTGAGGGACTCCTCGGTACGCTGAGGATCGTCGCCGGTCTCAACGATAGGAGCGCCTTCCATGTTGTTGGATGGCAGGAAGGACAGCAGATAACGGATCTGTTTCAGGCAGTCCTCGTCGTCCTCTGCGGCAAAGTGAGCAACACCGGATACGCTGTTGTGGGTCATAGCGCCGCCCAACTGCTCTTGGGTAACTTCCTCGCCGGTTACGGACTTAACAACAGCCGGGCCGGTGATGAACATCTTGGAAGTGTTCTTTACCATGTAGATGAAGTCGGTCAGAGCAGGGCTGTAAACAGCGCCGCCGGCAGACGGACCCATGATAGCGGAAATCTGAGGAATAACGCCGGAAGCGATGGTGTTCTCAAAGAAGATCTTGCCATAGCCTGCCAGAGCGTCGATAGCTTCTTGGATACGAGCGCCGCCGGAGTCGTTCAGGCCAACCAGCGGAGCACCCATCTTCAGGGCCAGCTTCTGGACCTTAACGATCTTGGCTGCATGCATTTCGCCGAGGGAGCCGCCTTCAACGGTGAAGTCCTGAGCGAACACATAAACAAGCCTGCCGTCGATGGTGCCGTAACCGGTGGTCACGCCCTCACCGGGCAGTTCTTTCTTCTCTTGTCCGAAGTTGGTGCAACGATGACGAACGAAACGATCCAACTCTACGAAGGAGCCTTCGTCCAGCAAAGCTGCGATACGCTCACGGGCGGTCATTTTGCCGGATTCATGCTGTTTAGCAATCCGTTTCTCGCCGCCTGCAGCCAGAATTACTTCGGACTTTTTGAGCATTTTCTCAATCTTTTCCTGAGTAGACAAATCTTACACCTCCATCATTATTTGGAAGAACAATTTATTTTACAGCTACCGGACTGTATCACCTGTACAGCCCGGCAGCATGTAACCCTTAAGTACGACCTGAGCCTTATAATCTCTCTTTAAGAGATCTTATTTGGCAGGAGCGCACAGCTCAAGCAGGATGCCGGCAGACTTCGGATGGATAAAAGCGATATCCATATGGCCGGCGCCGCCGCGAGGAGCTTTGTCGATCATTCTAACGCCGGCAGCGATGCAGTCATCGATAGCGGCTTTGATGTCGTCAACGCGCAGAGCGATGTGCTGGATGCCGGGGCCGTTCTTGGCAATGTATTTGCCGATGGGGCCGTCGTTGTTCTCGGTGATGTCGACCAACAGCTCGAGCAGAGTCTCGCCACAGGGAATGAATACGGTGGCAACGCCTTGCTCTTTAACTTCCTCGCGGTTAGTTACCTGCAAGCCAAGAACCTCGGTGTAAATTTTGGTAGCAGCGTCCAGATCGGCGCATGCGATACCAACGTGGTCAACACAGATAGTCTTGAAAGCCATGATAAGTACCTCCTGAAAAAAATTTTTTGGTGGTTTTTATTTCAAAACGTTACCAACTATTTTGTCAACGACAGAATAGGGCTCGATCTCTCTGGTCTGCAGTTTCCTAACGGTCTCTTCAAACTCGGGAGTCTCCACCACGTTCTTGTCGATGTACCGGTTGACCCGGTCATTGAGCATAGCCGTTACTTCGTTCTTGATGCGAGCCCTGCGTATCTCGGCCAGACGACCGGATTCGATCAAATAGTTCTTATGGGCTTCGATGGAATCGATAACAGCTTCTATACCTATACCCTTGCTGGCAATGGTCCTGTTGATGGGAGGACGCCAAGCAACCCGCTCGGGGTTTAATTCCAACATCATTTCGATCTCGATGTTCAGCTTATCGGTGCCCTCACGGTCGGCCTTGTTGATCGTGAACAGGTCGCCGATTTCCAGTATGCCGGCTTTGATAGCCTGGATGTCATCGCCCATGCCGGGGATAACAACTACCATAGAGGTGTCTGCAGTCTTGACGATGTCGACCTCCGACTGGCCTACACCGACAGTCTCTACGATGATGACGTCCATGCCGAATGCATCCATCAATTTTACAGCATCGCCGGTCTTTTGAGAGAGTCCGCCCAAGCTGCCGCGGGTGGCCATGGAGCGCACGAAGATGCCTTCATCGCTCATCAAGTCCATCATTCTGATACGGTCGCCCAAAATGGCGCCGCCGGAATAGGGGCTGGTAGGGTCGATAGCCACGATGCCCACGGTCTTGCCGCGCTTCCGATATTCTTTAGCCAATCCATCCGTAAGAGTGCTCTTGCCGGCGCCGGGAGGGCCGGTGATGCCAAGCACGTAGGCATTGCCGGTATGGGGATAGATCTCTGTCATGATCTTGACAGCGTCATCATACTCGTTCTCCACTGCCGTAATGGCCTTCGAGAGAGCCAGTCGGGAATGGTTGAGTAATTTTTCAACTATTTCCAATATTCACACCGCCTTGTTACGCTAGTGGATATTTTAAGGGCAAGCCGGGACAAGCCCGGCTTGCTTTAGGTCACGAGAGAATCGATTAAGCTTTAACGTTCTCGTTGATGAATTTAACGATGTCGCTGGTGGGGGTGCCGGGGGTGAATACTGCCTTGATGCCGGCAGCTTTCAGTCCGGGGATATCGCTGGCGGGAATAACGCCGCCGCCGATAACCAGCACGTCGGTCAAGCCCTTCTCGTTCAGCAGTTCAACTACCTTCGGGAAGAGGGTGTTGTGAGCGCCGCTCAACAGGGACAGAGCAACAACGTTAACGTCGTCTTGCAGAGCTGCTTCGGCGATCTGCTCAGGAGTCAGGCGAATGCCGGTGTAGATAACTTCGAAGCCGGCGTCGCGCAGAGCACGAGCAACAACCTTAGCACCGCGGTCATGGCCGTCCAGGCCCGGTTTAGCAACCAATACTTTAATATTTGCCATTATCGTTACCTCCGTGTTACTGTGTTATGTCCGCAAATTAGAGAGTGGTGTGAGCCTGATACTCGCCGAATACTTCTCTCAAAACGCCGCAGATCTCGCCCAATGTAGCGTAAACGCGAACGCAGTCAAGAATGTAAGGCATCAGGTTTACATGCTCATCGGCAGCAGCTTTCTCCAGAGCAGCCAGGTTAGCTTTAACAGCGTCATTGTCGCGGGAAGCTCTCAACTTGGCCAAGCTGGCAGCCTGCTCTACGCCTACGGAAGCGTCTACCCGCAGCAGGTTCTTCGGGGGCTCTTCTTCCTGGGTGAACTTGTTAACGCCAACGATGATGCGGGCGCCCTTCTCAACGTCCATCTGCCACTTGTAAGCGGAATCCTGGATCTCTCTCTGGATGTAGCCCTTGGCGATAGCTTCGGGAGCGCCGCCCAGTTCGTCGATCTTCTCGATGTAAGCCCAGCACTCTTTCTCGATCTTGTCGGTGAGAGCCTCTACATAGTAGGAGCCGCCCAGCGGATCGACGGTGTCAGCCAAACCGGATTCGTAAGCAACGATCTGCTGAGTACGCAGAGCGATGGTAACAGACTCGGTGGTCGGCAGAGCCAGAGCCTCGTCTTTGGAGTTGGTGTGCAGGGACTGAGTGCCGCCCATAACGGCTGCGGCGGTCTGCAGAGCTACACGAACGATGTTGTTGTTGGGTTGCTGAGCGGTCAGCATGGAGCCGGCGGTCTGGGTATGAACGCGCAACATCATGGATTTGGGTTTCTTAGCCCCAAAACGCTCTTTCATAACTTTGGCCCATACACGACGGGAAGCACGGAACTTGGCAACCTCTTCCAATACGTTGTTATGAGCGTTCCAGAAGAAGGACAGGCGGCCTGCGAAAGCGTCAACGTCCATGCCGGCTTTGATGGCGGCTTCTACATAAGCGATGCCGTCGGCGATGGTGAAGGCGATCTCCTGAGCGGCGGTAGCGCCGGCTTCACGGATGTGGTAACCAGAGATGGAGATGGTGTTCCATTGAGGAACGTTCTTGGAGCAATACTCGAAGATGTTGGTGATCAACCTCATAGAGGGTTTGGGCGGGAAGATGTAGGTGCCGCGGGCAGCGTACTCTTTCAGGATATCGTTCTGAATGGTGCCGCGCAGCTTGTCGGGGGTAACGCCCTGTTTCTCGGCAACTGCAATGTACATAGCCAGCAGTACGGAAGCGGGAGCGTTGATAGTCATAGAGGTGGAAACTTTGTCCAGAGGGATCTGGTCAAAGAGGATCTCCATGTCGGCCAAGGAGTCGATGGCAACGCCTACTTTACCAACTTCGCCCTCTGCCATCGGATCGTCGGAGTCGTAGCCGATCTGGGTGGGCAGGTCGAAAGCGCAGGAGAGGCCGCTGCCGCCGTTAGCCAGCAGGTAACGATAGCGCTCGTTGGATGCCTTGGCAGTGGAGAAACCAGCGTACATACGCATGGTCCAGAAACGGCCGCGGTACATGGTGGGCTGTACACCACGGGTGAAAGGATACTCACCGGGGAAGCCCAGTTTGGTCACATAGTCGAAGTCCTCGCCCAGATCCAACGGGGTGTACAGGCGATTGGGCTCCAGGTTAGCACGTTCGGGGGCTTTAGCAAGTTTAGCTTCTACACCAGCGTTAAACTTATCTAACCCTGCTTTGATGTCTTCAAATGCCATTCTCAAATCCTCCTTAAAAATTTTGTCGGCATATCTTGGATTGGACGGATCCAAGATAGAAGTGAGAGTCCCGTCTTGCGACGGTCTATGACAAAGCCATGAGGCCTTGTGGCGTGATATTCAAGGCAGGATGCCCGGCCCTCGAGCAGGGCATCCTCACCTCATATTTGACCTCTGAGGTCGGCTCCCTGATACTAGTGCCTTATTCCAAGCCTTCCATGCTGCCGGTCTTTTCCAGCTGCTCATAGCATTTGAAAGCTTCGGAGAGGATATGCGGGGTCTGGCTGTTGCCGCAGGCTTCGCAGGCTCTCTTGAAGTAGTTCTTCAACCAAGGCTGGTATTTGGGGTTGGCGATCTGGTCGATGATGATAGGAGCTTTTTCCTTCGGGGACAGGCCACGCAGGTCAGCTACGCCGCGCTCGGAAACGATAACGTCAACGTCCAAAGTGGCATGATCGATATGGCTGCAGAACGGAACTACAGAGGAGATCTTGCCGCCCTTAGCCAAAGAGTTGGTGAAGAATACGGTCAAGTAGCCATTGCGGGCAAAGTCGCCGGAACCGCCTACGCCGTTCATCAACTTAGTGCCTACTACATGAGTAGAGTTAACGTTGCCGTAGATATCCACTTCGATAGCGGTGTTCATAGCGATAACGCCGATACGACGAGCGACCTCAGGACTGTTGGAGATTTCCTGCGGACGGAGCAACAGATAGGGTTTGTACTTCTCGACGTTCGCATAGAATTTCTTCTGGCACTCGGGGGACGGGGTCAATGCGGTGCCGGAGGCAACGCGCAACTTGCCGGCGTCGATGAGGTCGAACATACCGTCTTGGATAACTTCGGTGTAAACGGTGAGGTCGGTGAAGTCGGAATTAACCAAGCCGTTGATAACTGCATTGGCCACGGAGCCTACGCCGCTCTGCAGAGGCAGCAAGTTCTTCGGCAGACGGCCTTCTTTAACTTCGTTCTTCAGGAAGGCCACCAAGTTGGCGCCCATGTGCTTAGCATCCTCGTCGATCTCGCCCAAAGGACGAACTTTATCGGTGATGTCGCAGGGAACTACGGCTACTACCTTGCTCAGCTCACAGGGGATGTAGGTGGTGCCGATGCGGTCTTCGGGTTTCTCAACAGGAATGGGTTTCCGGTTGGGAGGATCCAGAGGAACATAGGAGTCATGCATGCCTTCCAATTCTACAGGTTGGGTAACATTGACTTCGATGATGACCTTTTTGGCGCCCTGTACATAAGAGGAACTGTTGCCCATAGAGGTCGTGGGGATGATACCGATCTGACCATTGCCCAGATCGATGATCTTGCAGGCCTCAACGATAGCAACATCTACGCCTCTGCGGTTGGCCATGAAGCCGTAGCGAACCATCTGAGCCATATGAGACAGATGGATGTCGGCGTATTTAACTTTGCCGGCGTTGATGGCTTTACGCATAGTACCGTTGGTCTGATAGGGCAGACGGCGGTCGATGACACCGGCCTGTACCATTGCGTCGTCGATCTCGGGACCAACGGAAGCGCCGGTCCAAATGTTAACCTTGAAAGGAGTCTTCTTGCCTTTTTCTGCCAAAGCCAGAGGCACTGCCTTGGGGTAACCGGACGGAGTAAAACCGGAAACACCGACATTATCGCCGTCTTTGACAAATTCTGCAGCAGCTTCGGCGGTGGTGACCAGACCGGCTACTGCATCGCAAATGCGATCTTTGATGTCAATCATGTTAACCTTCCTCCTTAAAAATAGGTATTGTAATGATATGGGATACTGGACATAAAACTCGTCGCCGACTCACAGAAGAGCCGAAGAAGAGATTTTATCTGTGCACGGGCCTCGCACTTTTACACGGAGCAAGACCGTGATCGGCCTCGGTAGATTTTTCATTCTACGCGACCTCTTTTAAGTCCTGCCGCAAACTCGACAGTCGCACACCTATACCTAGGTCACACTCCATCGCCCTCATTATACCACAAACCGTAAAATATTTCACACACTTTTCAGAAATTTTTTTATTTTTCGGCGCCGAGCTTTTTCATACGACGCCGAGCTTTTTAACGACGCTGCGCCTGATACGTGGTGTGGAGCAAATGGTGAGCCTTTTCACCGAGAGGTTCGCCCAAAAATTCTTTGTAAAGAGCGATGATGTCCGGGTTCTCGTGGCTTTTGCGGATGACGCTGGCCTCATCGCAATCGAAGAGAGCTTCACGCCGCAACCGGCGCACGGAAGCATCCACCGGTACCGGCTGGCCGCCGCCGCCGATACAACCGCCGGGGCAAGCCATCACTTCGATGAAATGATAGTCGGCCTCTCCCGCTTTGATCCTCTCCAACATCTTTTTCGCCGCCGCCAAAGTGTGGACCACGGCGATCTTCACTTCCGTGCCGGCTATATCCAGCGTTGCTTCGCGAGTTTCTTCCATGCCCCGCACTTCGTGATATTCTACCTTGGGCAGGCTCTGCCCGGCTACCACGTCGGCCACAGTGCGCAGCGCTGCTTCCATCACGCCGCCGGTAGTTCCGAAGATGACTCCGGCGCCGGTGCCGTAGCCTAAAGGACTGTCGAAGTCTGCCTCGGCCAAAGCAGCAAAATCGATACCGGCGGAGCGTATCATTCTACCCAGTTCCCTGGTAGTAATGACGATATCCACGTCTCTATAGCCGCTGTCGCACAATTGCGGCCGGGCTGCCTCAGCCTTCTTAGCGGTGCAGGGCATCACAGATACGGAGACTATCTTGGCAGGATCGATCCCCGCTTTTTGGGCAAAATAAGTTTTGGCGATGGCGCCGAACATGCCCTGAGGAGATTTGGCGGTGGAAAGATGAGGCAAAAGCTCCGGATATTTCAATTCGATCATGTTTACCCAGCCGGGGCTGCAACTGGTGATCATGGGCAACACACCGCCGTTTTGCAGACGGTGCAGGAATTCGTGGCCTTCCTCCATGATAGTGAGGTCTGCGGAAAAATCGGTATCGAAAACTTTATCGAAGCCCAACTGCTTCAAAGCTGCCACCATCTTGCCGGTAACTACGCTGCCGCTGGGAAGAGCCAATTCTTCGCCTAAAGCCACCCGTACTGAAGGCGCGGTCTGGACGATAACGAATTTATCGGGATCTGATAAAGCGTCCCACACTTTATCAGTGTCGTCTTTTTCCACGATGGCAGCGGTAGGGCACACGGTAGAGCACTGACCGCACAATGAGCAGGCAGCCTGCCCTAAGCCCAAGCCGAAAGCAGGAGTGACTATAGTGTTAAAGCCCCGACGAGCGAAACTGTAGACATCCATGCCTTGCACGTCACGGCACATGCGGATGCAACGGCCGCAGAGGACGCACTTTTCCTGATCCCTCACCAAAGATGGATTGCTGTCGTCTATGGCGTGAGATTTTCTCTCGCCGCCTTCAAAACGCAACTTCCGCACGCCCAAGTCGGCGGCGATCTTCTGCAACTCGCAGTCGCCGCTCTTTTGGCAGCAGAGGCAGTCTTTGGGATGATTGGTCAAAAGCAATTCCACCACCGTGCGGCGGGCTTCCCGCACTTTGGCCGTGTTGGTCTTCACCACCATGCCCTCGGCTACGGGATACACGCAGGCCGCAGCCAAGCCTCTGCTGCCGCTGGCCTCTACCATGCAGAGGCGGCAGGCACCTTCGGGGCGCAGCTCCGGATGATAGCATAAAGTGGGGATATAAATGCCGGCCTGACGGGCCGCTTCCAATATACTGGTTCCGGCCGGAGCCTGCACAGGTTGGCCGTTGATCGTCAAATTTACCGTGGTCATCTTGCTCGCTCCTCCTTAACCTTTGGTGATAGCCTTGAACGGACAGCCGGCCATGCAAGCTCCGCACTTGATGCACTTGGACTGATCGATGACGTGTTTTTGCTTCACCGCACCGCTGATGGCCTGCACCGGACAGTTGCGGGCGCACTTGGTGCAGCCTTTGCAATCGTCGCCGATGACATAGCTGAGCATCTTCTCACAGGCACCGGCAGGACAGCGTTTATTTTTGATATGTTCTTCGTATTCGTGGCGGAAGTAGCGCAGGGTGCTGAGCACCGGGTTGGGTGCGCTCTGGCCCAGACCGCAGAGGGCTGTAGCCTTGATATTTTCCGCCAAAGACTCCAACAATTCGATGTCTCCTTCTCTGCCCTCTCCTTCGGTGATGCGGGTGAGAATCTCCAACATCCGCTTGGTCCCCTCCCGGCAGGGAGTGCATTTGCCGCAGGATTCGCTTTGAGTGAAGGTGAGGAAGAACTTGGCCACGTCCACCATGCAGGTGTCTTCATCCATCACCACCAGGCCGCCGCTGCCCATCATGGCGCCGGCGGCGATGAGAGAATCGTAGTCTACCGGCAGGTCCAGCATACTCTCAGGCAAACAGCCGCCGGAAGGACCGCCGATCTGCACGGCTTTGAATTTTTTGCCGTTGGTGATGCCGCCGCCGATATCGTAGATGATCTCCCTCATGGTGATGCCCATGGGCACTTCCGCCAAGCCGGTGTTGTTGATCTTGCCGGTGAGAGCGAACACCTTCGTCCCTTTGGATTTTTCCGTCCCGAAGCGACTGTACCATTCGGCGCCGTTGTTGATGATCTGGGCCACATTGGCGAAAGTTTCTACATTATTTATATTGGTAGGCTTGCCCCACAGGCCCGATACCGCCGGGAAGGGAGGCCGAGGCCGAGGCATGCCCCGCTTGCCCTCGATGGAAGCCATAAGAGCTGTCTCTTCTCCGCACACGAAAGCTCCGGCTCCCTCTTTGATATGGATAGTGAAATCGAAACCGCTGCCGAAAATGTTCTTACCCAAAAGCCCGGCCTCTTCCGCTTGAGCTATGGCCACCCGCAGCCGTTTGATGGCCAGAGGATACTCAGCCCGCACATAGATGTAGCCTTCGTCTGCACCGATGGCGTAGCCGCAGATGGCCATGCCTTCCAGTACCCGATGGGGATCGCCCTCCAGCACGCTGCGATCCATGAAAGCGCCGGGGTCGCCTTCATCGGCGTTGCAGATAACGTATTTTTTATCGCTGACAGACGCTTTGGCGAACTGCCACTTCAAGCCCGTAGGGAAGCCGCCGCCGCCCCGGCCCCGCAGTCCGGACTTTTTCACTTCTTCCACTACCTGCTCGGGGCTCATTTGGGTGAGGGCCTTGCCCAAAGCTTCGTAACCGCCCACGGCGATGTACTCTCCTACATTTTCCGGGTCGATCTCGCCGCAGTTGGCCAGCACGATGCGGTGCTGCTTTTTGTAGAAACCTATCTCATCGTAATTGGGCACCTGTTCCTGAGTGAGAGGCTCTCGATAGAGCAGGCGCTCCACGATGCGTCCCTTATACAGGTGCTGTTCTACTATCTCCTTCACATCGTCGGCCGTTACCCGGCAGTAAAAAGTGCCTTCGGGATAGACGATGACCAGAGGACCGTGCTCGCAGAAGCCGTGACAGCCGGTCTCCACCAGCATCACTTCGTCCTGCAGTTTATATTCTTCCAGATAGCGGGCGAAAGCGTCCCGCACTTTTTGCGAGCCGCTGGATTTGCATGCTGTGCCGCCGCAGACTAAAACGTGGGCTCTGATATGCTGCATGATCTTCCTCCGTGTAAAATTTTTCGGCTGAGCCTTATTTGTTTTCTATTTTTCCTACCACCATGTCTTCCACGATGTTGCCGTTGACCACATGGTTGGCGATGATCTTGCTCACGTCTTCGGGCTTCACATTGCCGTAGGTGATGCGGGCCTCTCCAGGCCGCAGCACGTCCAAAAGCACTTCTTTATCGCACATGCCGATGCAGCCGGTCTGCTGCACCTGTACATCGGTGAGGTGACGGCGAGCCAGCTCGTCCAGCACCGCGGCCATCACCTCTCTGGCCCCGGCGGCGATGCCGCAAGTACCCATGCCGATGATGATCTTGGTGCCGCTCTCCTTCCTCAATTTCAGATCGCTCTTCAATTTATCCCTCAATGCATGAAGATCGGCCAAACTTTTCATATTGCTCTCCCTTCTTCTTTTACTCGGTCTATTTCCTGTTGTAAGTAGGCTCTTACCCAAGCAGCCAGCTCAGGATGAGAAAAGTCGCAGGCTTCTCCCAGTTCTTCTCGAATGTTGCGGCTGTCGAAAACGAAGTCGCCTCGGCTCCCTTTATAGCTGAAAAGCACATCAGTCGCAGGGGCCCCGGCCAAAAGAACGGCGATACTGCCGGCTACATCACCCAAGGGCGGGCAGTCGATGTTGTCCCGACGGAAGGAAGCCGTCACTTCCGTGCCCTTGCCCGGCCTAGAAGTGATGTCCATACGACCGCCGCACTGTTGAGCCGCCATATCTACCAGCGGTATGCCCATGCCCACTTTGCGGGTGGTGCGGGTGGTGACGAAGGGGTCCCGCACTTTTTCCAAAAAGCTCTGCTCCATGCCCCTGCCGTTGTCGGCGATGCGAAAGACCAGAAAGCCCTCTTCGTTTTCCGCCACTTCGATACGGATCAGCGTAGCCTGAGCGGCCACGGCGTTTTGCGCCAGATCCAGAATGTTCAGCGCCAACTCGCCCATTTAACGGTAACCGGCCAAAATGGCCTTGATCTTTTCCGGCGTCAGACGGCCGTGAGTGTCCTGATTGATCTGCATCACCGGGGCCAAGCCGCAGGCGCCGATACAAGCCACCGTCTCCAAAGTGAAGCGCAGGTCTTTAGTGGTCTGCCCCGCTTTTATCCCCAGTTCTTTTTCCAGTGCCTGCAAGACGCTCTTGCCTCCCCGCACGTGACAGGCAGTGCCCTGACAGGCTCTGATGATGTTGCGCCCCCGAGGATCCAGATGGAAGAGGGAGTAGAAGGTGACCACACCGTAGATCTCGGCGATGGGCACTCCGGTCCTCTCCGCCACATATTCCAAGGCTTCCCGGGGCAGATAATTGTAGAGGTTCTGCACCTCTTGCAAAATTGGGATCAAGGTGCCCTTCTTGCCTTCATACTCGGCTAAGATGGCATCCACCTGTTCCCGTTTTTCGAAGCAAGCTCCTTCCGTTTCTTTCCGGCTCATACTTCCTCCTTGGCTCAACGGCTGCGAATGCAACCTGATTATAGTCTTACGAATATTTTATTGTCCTGTAACGATGAGCTTCTTTTGCGTATCGAGTTGACATTCGCTTTTCATGAAAGAAAGTCACAGCGGCACCGCAAAGTGCCCGGGCCGGCAACTGCGGCCATCTTCTCCCGCCAAAGCCTTGCGCAGTTCCGCAACGGTCAGTTCTTCCACCGTCAAAAGGTTTTTCGGTCCTTCCACGAAGTCGTAGATATTGTGGGCGTCGCTGTCGCTTATATAGGGCAGGCCACCGACCAAACGATGCAAGAGAGCATCCTCCTGCTTTTTTTGCCGCCAACCCGCCGCCGATAATTCCGCCGCCGCCAGCCCCATGGCGGGGTCGATGAAGCCCAACTGCCCTACCAAACTATAGCTGGGCCGATCGATATGGGCAGCCAAAGCCAGCCCGCCCAATTCGTTCGCTTTGGCCACGATGGCCTCGGCGCCGAGATCCAAAGGGGCATGGAGCAAACGCTCTTCTTCATAGAGAAATTCGTCTTCTTCATCCACTGCATATTGAGGGCCGAACACTTCCGGCCTATTCTTCAGGCCGCTCACGTGAGCGTCCACGAAACTCTGCCACCTGCGCAACTGTTTCAAAGTGTCGAAGAGGACAACGATGTGGGCTTCTTCCGCCGACTCCGCTTCCATCCCCGGGAAGACATGCACGTCGTAACGCTCTGCCGCCCGCAGGGCCGCCAGCACGTTGCCGCCGGCGTTGTGGTCGGTGATGGCTACGGCCCCGATGCCGTATTCTGCCGCCCGCAACACGATGTGATGAGGAGTCATCTCCACCTCAGCACAGGGCGACAGCAATGTGTGAACGTGAAAGTCGGCCAAGACCGTCTTCATGCCTCAGTCCCTCAGGCCCAGTGCGTACAGCTTCCCTGCCGCCGCAAAAGCGCTGAGAGGCGTGGTGAAGACAGCCACGTCATTGGCCGCGGCCCGCTCCAAAGTATCGGGAGCCGGCTTGGCTCCTCCCGCTACGATGACGGCGGCCAACCCGATAAGAGCAGCCACCGCCGCCACGTTCTGATGGCCCTGCATAGTGACCCACACCTGCCCCGGCCGAGCCTGCCCCATCACGTTGCTAAGCAGATCGGAAACATAGCCTCCCGCGATCTCTGCGGTGAGTTCTTCGGCCTTGAGGCCGGGGGTGACCAAAGTCAGCTCCAATTTTTCCGTAAGTTCTTTGACTTGCATTTTTCCCTCGCCGGCGTGATTTTTCCGCCGCTCTTTTTATCGAGTATCTCCCGCTCATTTCATTTCGCGTTCGATCTTACCCATCTTGTTTCTTTTTTTGTTTCGCTTATTTATGAAAGGCCCTGTCCCGCCTAACTCTCCTCTTTCGGTTTTTCCGGCTCGTGCGATATCGGTATCTGCCTGGCCAACTCCAGCATCCCCTGAGCCAGCCTGTGTACCGAAGACCGCAATTTGAAGATGCAGTCGATCTCGTGGGCCTTCCCCTGCACGATATCTTCCGCCAAACCCTGACAGCTGGGAGCGCCGCAGGCGCCGCAATCCAGCCCCGGCAGAGAAGAGAGCACCTCTTCCATCCGCTCGAATTTTTTCATGGCGGTGACGATGTCGTCGTCCAACTGCATCATGGGCCGAGGCACCAAAGGCTTCACGTGATCTTTAGAGGAAGGAAAATCTTTCAGAGTCATGCTGCGGGCCATAGTTTCTTCTCTTGCGGCCGGCTCTTTTTGCCGCAACAGACGGATGCGGCCCCGCAGGTTGCTTTCAGCCACGAATTTATTTTCCGCAGCCAATATGCCGCCGATGCAGCCGCCCTGACAGGCGCTGCACTCCACATAATCCAACTGAGGCATCTTGTTCATGGAGATCTGCTCCAGCATATCGTACACGTCATCGATGCCGTGGACCGCCAGACCGTGGCTGATGCCTGCGCTCAAGAGCTCGCCGCCGTAGGCTCCCCAAGCCAGGCCGTAGGAAGAACCGGTGCTCACCTTGATCTCTTCGTCCTCGCCCAAATGTTTCAGCAAGAGACCGTAGATCTCCGAAAGGCTGAAAGAGCCGGTGAGCTGTGTGTCGCGCACATCTACCGATTGATGGATGTTGGTGTTTTTGGAAGGGCAGGGAGAGATGGCCCAAACACCGATCTTTTCCGGCGCCAAGCCCAAACGCTGGGCCGCTTCTTTTTTCACGTAGATGGCCGCCGCTTCCGTAGGAGCCAAAATGGGCACTACCTGTTTGATCAATTCGGGGAATTTCACCTGAATGAGCCGCAGCACCGCCGGGCAGGTGTTGGAGATAAGGGGCTTGCGTCCGCCCCGATAATTTTTTACATAGTCTTCGATCTCCAAAGCGATGTATTCGGAAGCGAGAGACACGTCGAAGATCTCGTCGAAGCCCAAATAGCGCAACCCCTGCCAAATGGTGGGGCGGGCTACTTTATCGGGGAATTGGGCGTAAAGAGAAGGAGCGGGCAAGACGATGTTGTACTCATAATCGCGCAGACGGGCCAGCGTCTCTGTGATGACAGTGAAAGCATGGTAAGGACAGCAGGCGGCGCAGGCTCCGCAGTCCACGCAGCGGTCGCCGATGATCTCGGCCTTGCCGTTGCGCACCCGAATGGCCTCCGTGGGGCACACCTTCACGCAGGCCACGCAGCCTTGGCACTTTTCTCTTTGTAAAGTTACCGAATGAAAAAATTCCACGGCCACGGTCGCAAGTCTCCTCTGCCTCGGGCCCGAGCGGGGGACCGGAGATATTTACAGATCTTCGCTGCGGTGATAGAAGCGCATGGTGATCACCGTGCCCTTCCCCACTGTCGATTCGATGTTGAATTCATCGGAACATTTCATCATGTTGGGCAGCCCCATGCCGGCGCCGAAGCCCATCTGCCTGGCGTATTCGGGAGCGGTGGAGAACCCTTCCTGCAGAGCCGCTTCGATATCGGGAATGCCCTTGCCTTCGTCGCTGACGGTGATGAGGGTGGATTCGCCGGAAACCTCTGCTGCCACCGTGCCTCCTCCCGCATGGATGATCACGTTCAATTCCGCTTCGTAGGTGCCGATGGCCACCCGCCTCACAACATCGGGCGGCACCCCCAAACGCTGCAGGGCCTTTTTTACTTTCGCGGAAGCTTCTCCCGCTCTGTCGAAATCGTCTCCGGGACAATAATAGCTGAGCTTGAGAGTATCGGTCATGGTGCCCCACCTTTATCGCAACTGGGGAGCCCGGCTTCGTCAAGCAAACGGCAGGCATCTTCCAAAGGCAAAGGCGTGGCCAAAAGAGGCAGGCCCCAAGCCTCTGCTTCTTCGGTGACGGAAGCTTTGGGCAATTTGTCTTCCACGAAAACTACGGCGCTCAGCTCAGTCATGTTGGCGGTGCGTATCACCTGCACGTTGGTGAGGCCGGTGCAGAGGATGGTCTGGCGTTTGCCCCGGGCCAAGACCTTGCTCATCATATTGCTGCCGAAGCAGGTGGCTACCTCCTTCGTATCCAACCAGCGCTCGCCGCACAGCACTCTGGCGCCGAGCAGCTGCTGCACCTGTCGCAACTTCATGGCCGTCTCCTTCCGTGACCTCGGTCCTTCCCCTTGTTCGGCAGACTTTAAATCAAAAGATTTTCATTTATTATTGTACACTGTTGCTCTAATAATGTAAACCAAAATTTCCCCGTTCCGCTGTTTGAACTAAGGGCGCCGGCCCTCGTCTGTCTTGCGGGCCAACAGCACGGAAAAGCCCAGCAACCAAAATAGCAGACCCATGCGGGGATTGAAGCAGACGTGATCCGTAAGGCCTCCCACGGCCAGCCCCACCGCCGCCAGCAGATAGCCTTCGCCCGCAACTTTTACCCATAGGGCGGAGCCGTAACGGACCAAGCGATAGGCGTTATAGACGAAGTTGCCCCACACTGCGAGAAAAACTGCCAAGCCGTGCCAGCCCAGTTCCGCCAGCACGTTGAGAAAAATATTGTGGCAGTGATACATGATGACACCGGTATCGGCAAGATAGTAGTTGTATTCGGGATAAACGTAACGAAAACCGCACCAACCCACCCCGAAAGGATACTCTTCGATGATCCACAGAGTGGAGCGCAGGTAGGCTTTCCGCAAAGCTATGGATGTATCTTCGCTGCCGACGAGAGAAACCAGTCGCTGCCACACTTCGTCGCCGCCGACAAAAAGAGCCAAGAGCAAAAGCACCCCGCAAGGCAGGATAGCCCGACGATCGAAACAGCCGCAAAAAATGATCAGCACCGCCAGCAAAGCCAGCCAATTGCCGCGAGAATAGGTGAAGAGCAAACAGGCCGAGGCCAAAAGTCCGCAGCAGAGCGCCGCAAGCCGCGGCAGCCTGTCCTTATATAAATGAAAGAAAGCTGCGCTGTATGCGATGACCGCCACCAGATAGCCGGCCAAAATATTGGGATTTTCCCAGGTGGAGAACACTCTTTGCGTCAGCCCGGGAAAAGCGGCGGGGTCCACCCATACTGCGGCAGTGTCGAGACCGGTGCTCCTCTGCCCCAAACCCAAAAGGCTCACCAAACAGGAGACCGCCAAAAAGACGAGCAACAATTGCAAAGGCCGCGGCAGCGAGAAGAATTTATTGCGATAAAAGGCGGGCACCGAGCGAAGTAGCGGGACCATTTCAGCCATGGCAGCTTCATCGTCGGGGGAGGCGCTTCTTTCCCCGCGGTCCAAACCGAAAAGAGAGGGCCGCCGCCAGCCCCAGCGGAGCAGCACGAAGACGAAGGCGGCATACTGCCCCACGGTGAAAAAGAAGTGGAGAGCGCTGCCCTTGGGGTCTTGCGACAAAGTTATGCTGAAAAGAGCGATGGCCAAAAGTGCATAGAGAGCCCCCTGCTCCCACTTGCGCAGCACCGGGGAGGGCCGCTCTTTTTTATGGCCGGCCACCAAAAGGGCAGCAAAAAAGGCAGCAGTCAAAGAGAGGCAGACTGCTGCCTGGCTCAACGGCAGCACCGCCGCCGTCAGCAAAAGCAGAAAGTACACGTAGGGCTCCACTGCCTGAGCCCACTTGCGGAGCTTTGCCTTCATCGTCCCGTTGTCCTTTCCCCGTTATCGTATTTTTATATGGTGAAGCGACGGCTCTGCCCTTCGCTCCCTTTGCTTCAACTTTTTCCTTGCAGCCCCAGCCTTTTGAAACTGCCGATGAGATAGAGACTGCCGCACACGCACACCACGCCCTCTGGTCCGCTCGTTTTTTTGGCCAGATCATAGGCGGCGGCGAGTTTCTCTGCTGCCGTGGCATTGGGGCCGATGACCTCGGCCAAAACTTCTGCCGTTGCGGCTCTGCTGCTTTCGTCCGCCCGCACGGTAAAAACTTTATCCTGCGGCCGAATGAGGGCGGCGGTCACGCCCGCCATGTCTTTATCGGCCATCATGCCTAAAACGAAGGTGCGTTGCTGCCCGGGGTAAAATTTGTCCAAGGCCCGGCGCAAGGCCTGAGCACCTTCCAAATTGTGGGCCCCGTCCAAGATCACATCGGGCCGTGACGCTATCCTCTCCAAACGGCCGGGCCAGCGGGCGGCGGCGCAGCCCGCATGGAGCGCTTCTTCCGTGATGCGCCCGTCTTTTTTTCCCAGCAGCCTTGCCGCTACGATGGCTAAAGAAGCATTCACTATCTGATGCTCTCCCGGCAGAGAAAGTTCGTAAGAAGAAGCATAGTTGGTGCCGGCACGCAAAGTGAAGCGCTGCCCCGCCATAGAACTTTCTTCTTCTTCGCCTCGAAAAGCTTTGCCGTATAAATAGCAGGGAGCTCCCTTCAAAGCGGCTGTGGCTGCGATCATACCCAAGGCTTCGTCCCCGGCTGCCGCCGTCACCACCGGCACCCCTTCTTTGATGATGCCCGCCTTCTGCATGGCGATGTGGGCCAAGTCGGGGCCGCAGCGATCCATGTGATCGTGCTGCACGTTGGTGATGACGCTGACCAGAGGGGTGATGACGTTGGTGGAATCCCAAAGGCCCCCCAACCCCACTTCTATCACTGCGTAATCTGTTCCTTTACGGGCGAACCAAAGAAAGGCGGCGGCAGTCAAGATCTCGAACTGAGTGGGCTGCTCGCTCCTGCCTTGAGCGGTGATCTTATCGGCGGCAGCTTGCACTTCGCTCAGCATGGCGGCAAAATCGTCATCGCTTATGTCTTCGCCGTCGATATTCATTCTTTCGTTGTATCTCACCAAATGGGGAGAAGTGAACTTCCCCGTCTTCAGCCCCGCAGCTTGTAAAATAGCGGCGATGATGCCGGCCACCGAACCCTTGCCGTTGGTGCCGGCGATGTGCACCGTCCGCAATTTTTTTTGGGGCTCGCCCAATTCTTTCAGCAAAGTTTCGATGCGCTCCAGCCCCAGATGGATGCCGAATTTGCCCAAACTGTCTAAATAAGCGAGGCTCTCTTTATAATCCATGTTCTTTAGACTGTCCTTACCCGCTCCCGCAATTTTTGCGGGAGCCGAAAGGCCCGAGGCTCGGGCCTTTTCTGCTGAGAAAATTTTTCTTGCGCTTCGTGAAGCGCCGAGTTTTTTACGATCGATGATCTGTCGATCGCGAAGATCTTGCGACTTACAAAGTTTTCAAATAGGCCAGCCGCTCCGTGAGGGCGCTCTTTCTGCCGTTCAGTTCCGCGGCCTTGGCCTCTTCCTTGGCGATGATCTGGGCCGGCGCCTTGGCCAAAAAGCCCTGACTGTGCAGCTTGCCTTCCACTCTGGCCAATTCTTTCTCTAAAGCGGCCAGTTCTTTTTCCAGCCGCTGCCCCTCTTTTTCCACATCGATGAGCCCAGCCAAGGGAAGGAACACTTGGATATCTTTGGTCACAGCAGTCATGGCGTTGGCGGGTTTGGCCCCGTCTTCCGGCAAGATCGTCAGTTCGCCGATATTCCCCAGCAAGTGGATGTAGGCAGCGTTGGCCTCAACTCCTGCCGACAATTTTTTGCTCACCATGAGGGTGGCAGGAACTTGACGGCTGGGCACTGCCCCCACTTCCGCCCGCATGTTGCGGATGCCCTTGATGGCCTCCATCAATGCGGTCATCAGCTCTTCCGCTTCGGGATCGACGGCGGAGGCATCAACTTGAGGCCACGGAGAAACTATGATAGCTTTGGCCTTGTGAGGCAGGCATTGATAGATCTCTTCCGTAATGAAGGGCATGAAGGGATGCAATAATTGCATGGCGCCGGTGAGGACATGGGCCAGCACATGCTGGGCCCGAGCCCGGGCTGCCTCCCCCGCACGGCCGTACAGCCGAGGCTTGGCCAGTTCTATGTACCAATCGCAGATCTCGCCCCAAATGAAATCGTAGATGAGGCGGCCTGCTTCGCCCAGTTCGAATTTATCTAAAAGCTGAGTCACTTCTCCTACGGTGCGCTGCAGCCTGCTCATTATCCAACGGTCCGCCAGTTCCGGCTCCGCCAATTCGGCCTTTTCATCGTAGCCTTCCATGTTCATCAAAGCAAAACGGGAAGCGTTCCAAATTTTATTGGCGAAATTGCGGGTGGCCTCCACTCTTTCCCAATGGAAGCGCATGTCGTTACCGGGGGTATTGCCGGTGATGAGCATGAAGCGGAGGGTGTCCGCCCCGTATTTATCTATCACTTCCAGAGGATCGATGCCGTTTTTTAACGACTTGGACATCTTGCGGCCCTGAGCGTCGCGCACCAAGCCGTGGATGAAAACTTTGCGGAAGGGCACGTCCTTCATGAATTCCATGCCCATCAGCAGCATGCGGGCCACCCAGAAGAAAATGATGTCGTAGCCGGTCACCAGCACGCCGGTGGGATAGAATTGTTTTAAAAGAGGAGTTTTATCGGGCCAGCCCATAGTGGAGAAGGGCCACAGGGCGCTGCTGAACCAAGTGTCGAGAGCGTCTTCGTCCTGATGGATGTGAGTGCTGCCGCACTTGGGGCAGACAGTGAGATCGGTGCGGGAAGCGCTCATCTCGCCGCAGTCGTCGCAATACCACACAGGGATGCGGTGCCCCCACCAGATCTGGCGGGAGATACACCAATCGCGAATGTTGCTCATCCAATTAGTGTAAGTTTTCACGAAACGATCGGGAACGAATTGTGTGCGGCCGTCTTCCACGCAGTCCACCGCCGCTTTCACCAATGGCTCCATCTTCACGAACCATTGAGTAGAGACCAAAGGCTCCACTACGCAGCCGCAACGCTGGCAGTGGCCCACCGCATGAGCATGCTCTTCGATCTTCACCAAATAACCTTGCTCTTTTAAATCGGCCACGATCTTTTCCCGGCACTCTTCCCGAGTGAGGCCGGCGTAGCTGCCTGCCTCGGCGGTCATCTTGCCGTCCATGCCGATGACCACCACATTCTCCAATTTATGCCTCAGCCCCATCTCGTAGTCGTTGGGATCGTGAGCGGGAGTGATCTTCACGGCGCCGGTGCCGAATTCCAGATCAACGTAGCTGTCGGCGATGACGGGGATAGTTTTGCCGGTGAGAGGCAGCACCAACTGCCGCCCCACTAAATGGCCGTAGCGTTTGTCAGCCGGGTTCACCGCCACGGCGGTGTCGCCCAGCATGGTCTCGGGCCGGGTGGTAGCGATAGTCAGGTATCGATCTTTTTCGCCCACAAGAGGATAGCGGATGTACCACAGGTGTCCCGGGTCGTCTTTATGCTCCACTTCTATATCGGAAAGAGCGGTGTTGCAGTTGACGCACCAATTGGTGATGCGGGTGCCTTTATAGATGAGCCCCTGTTCGAAAAGGGAGCAGAAAACTTCCCGCACCGCCCGGGAGCAGCCTTCGTCCATGGTGAAGCGCTTCCGCTCCCAGTCGCAGGACACACCCAGCCTCTTCAATTGCTCGATGATGCGGTCGCCGTACTGCTCCTTCCAAGCCCACACTCTTTTCAAAAATTCTTCCCGGCCCAGATCGTAGCGGCTCTTGCCTTCTTCTTTTTTCAAAACTTCTTCTACTTTGATCTGGGTGGCCAAGCCCGCATGGTCGTAGCCGGGCAGCCACAGGGTGTTATCCCCCCGCAGCCGATGATAACGGATGAGGATGTCCTGCAGGGTGTTGTCCAAAGCATGGCCCATGTGCAATTGGCCGGTGATGTTGGGAGGAGGGATGACGATGCAGAAGGGCTGCTTGTCCGGCTCCGGCTCCGCATGAAAGAGGCCCTCTTCCTCCCAATATTTGTACCATTTCGCTTCTACCGCCGCCGGGTCGTAAACTTTGGGGATGTTATGCTGTTCGCTCATGTTCTTTCCTCCCGAGAACTTATTTCTTTTTTTGCTGAGGACCGCAAGCCAATAAAAAAGCCCTGCTATCCTACAGGATAACAGGACGTGCTCTTTACAGCCGCGGTACCACCTATCTTCACCGCACGAAAAATTTTTGCGGTGCTCTTCTTCGGCCTAACGCGCCGCCTTCGTCTCTGCCTACTTGCCCGCCGGGCCGTTTCGACAGAGAGGCTCCCGGACTACGGCTCCTTTTTCGGCACACCGGCTCGCACCTGCCGCCGGCTCTCTTGCTGCCTTTGCAAAAGAAGCTCTTCCGTTCCTCGCCTTTATTGCTTTGCGATTGCATCAACGGCTAATATGTTAGCATCTTCCCCCGCCGCTGTCAATATTTATTTGCGAAGATAAAGAGCGTTGCTCGACGCTGCCCATCTTTTTTTCACAACACCCGATAAAGTTTGAAATCCATGGTGTCGCAGGAGACCAATTTGTAGACGATGCCCCGCCGCTCGCCCTGAAAAGCAGAGCAGGCCCCACCGCTGTGGATGTGGCCGAAGACGCAGCAGGCCACGCCGTATTTTTCTAAAAGTTGCGTAAAAATATTGTCATCTTCTTCGCGAAAAAGAGGCGGATAGTGAAGAGCAGCGATGAGAGGCTGCTCTCCTCTTCTCTTGGCCGCCGCCAAAGAAAGCTCCAGCCTGATCCCCTCGCGAGCGTAGATCTTGGCGTCTTCTTCAGTGAAGCCTTCCGCCGAAGGCAGCAGCCAGCCCCGAGTACCGCCCACCCAGGCAACGCCCAAGTCGATGCAGGTGTTTTGCAAGAAATCAAAGCGACCGCCATAAATGCTCTGCATTTTCGCCAAAGAGCTCCACCAATAATCGTGGTTGCCCCGTAGCAGCACCTTGCGACCGGGCAAGGCGGCGATCCGCTCCAAGTCGTCGGCCGCGTCCCGCAGGTTCATGGCCCAGGAGAGGTCGCCGCACAGCAGCACAGCATCTTCGGGCTCCACTTGCTCCTGCCAATTTGCCGCTATCTTTTCCCAATGGCCCCGCCACTGTTCGCCGAAGAGTTCCATAGGCTTGACAGGAGGCTGCCCCGACAGATGCAGGTCACCGATGGCGTAGATGTGCATGGCGCTTCTCCTTTCGTAATTTTTCCTTTTAATTATAACACTTGCCCCGCAAAAGGAAAAGGCGAGAGGAGAAGGCATCTCTGTTAGTGTATAATTTTCGTTGGCAAGCTCAATAAAATAAAGGGAAGGGTTTTCCCCTTCCCCGATCATGCAAAATATCTTATTATTTTAAGGGCCAAAAAATAAAGGAGTTTTGCATGATGTCTACTATATTATCTGAA
>CANQBR010000021.1 GCA_947589605.1 uncultured Phascolarctobacterium sp.
TATTTTGCATGATTAGGGAAGGGGAAAACCCTTCCCTTTATTTTATTGAGTTTGCCAACGAAAATTATACACTAACGACGGGGCCCGTGCGGGCCGGGGCTTTTTTCGAAAAGGGAGGAGCCTTAAGACCTCAAGCCGCAGAAAAAAGCTCCGATCAAAAACTTCGAGGCGGAAAATGCAGCTGCTCGGTCCTCGCCTTACAGCTGCATTGCAGAAGATATTTTCTTTTCTTCGGTCGCACGGCAGGCGACAGAGCAAAATTTCAAAGGGACATTGTTGCTCCGAATTTTTCCCCAAGAGCGTATGAGACTGTCTCAGCGGATGAAATTCGTGTGAACGCCTTCTTCGTACACAGGCTCGGCCACCCCTGCCGCAGCGGCGGCTTCCTTTGCCTTCAAAAGATAGGCCATGTTGGCCCCCAAGGTCCGCATGGTCTGCAGCCCTTCGGCGTCTTGCGCAGCCTCTCCGGGTGCCATGCCGTGCACTTGGTTCCAATATTGAGAGCCGACCACGTGCATGTTGCAGATCGTAAAATATTTGTTGAGCCGATCGAAAGATGCCGTAGCCCCGCCCCGGCGGCACACTACCGCACAAGCCCCGAATTTCCCCGCCAATTTGCTTTTATCGGCGCTGAAAAAGAGGCGGTCGAGAAAAGAGGTGAGCCGGCCGGTGGGGCCGCCGTAATAGACCGGCGAGCCGACGATGAAGCCGCCGAATTCGTCCAGCCGGGCGTTGACGGCGTTCACCGCATCGTCGAAAACACAGCTGCCTCTTTGCCGGCACTGACCGCAGGCGATGCAGTCGGGCATGGGCTTCTTCCCCAGCCACAACATTTCCGCGGCGATGCCGTTGGCTTCAAGAGCCGCCGCCACTTCCCGCAGGGCCGTGTCGGTGTTTCCGTGCTCGTTGGGGCTGCCGTTGATCAAAAGCACTTTTTTCATGATGTTTGTCCTCCTTTATATAGGTGCGATCGTAAAAGACCGCTCGTTCGAGCCTGAACTACCCGCCCAGCAGCGCTTGATCGAAAGCAAAGAGGGCCTCGTTGATCTCGTAGATGTTATAGTTGCCGCGGCTGATGAAATATTCTGCGATGATATCGAATTTGTTGCTGTGAGAAAGAGCGAAGCCGGCCTTCAGCAGCAGCTCTTTCGTTTCCTCCAAAGAAAGTTCCAAGGCGACGGCAAAGGCCAGCACCGTGGGCTTGCCGGGCCGGTAGTATCTATCGCTCCTTATTTTGGAAAAAAGCTGGCGGCTGATGTTGGCCTTTTTGTAGCATTGCGCGTCGGTGAGGCCCCGCTCGTCGATCTTTCGAAGCAGCATTTGCGAAAAACTTTCGTCCAGCCTGCCCACCGCAGCTGCCAAAGAGGAGCTCTCGCCTCTCTCTCGGCCGCCGCTCTCCTCCTCTTTGGGACGGGCGCTCTCGTCCCAGCGGGCTGCGTCGCCGGGCAAGCAGGACCTGCGGGAGCGATGGGTGCCCACGCTATAAAGCTTGATAAGGCCCGCATATTCTTCTTCGAAACGTTCTTGTGCATAATTATCGTCGATGAATTCGGCGATGTCTTTGAAAAGTTTTTTGCCGCTGAGGTAGGAGCCTTTATCGAAGACGACGAGATAGACCATCATCTCGTTGGCGAAAAGAAAGTCGGCGATGGCGGTCACGGCCACCTGTAGAGCTTCGTCTTTGGGATAGGCGAAACGGCCCGAAGAGAGCAGGGGAAAGGCCACGCTCTCGCACTTTTTCTCTTTGGCCGCCGCCAGCGCCGCCCTATAACAGGAAGCGAGCTTCTCTCTTTCGCCGGCCTTGCCTCCCTGCCAGCGAGGCACTGCGGCGTGGATGATATATTTGCAGGGCAGGCGGTAGGCTGCGGTCACTTTGACGCTGCCCACTTCGCAGCCGCCCAAAGTGCGGCACTCTGCCAAAAGTTCCGGCCCGGCAGCTTTGTGGATGGCCCCGTCTACGCCGGTGCCGCCCAAAAGAAAAACGCTGGCTGCATTCACGATGGCGTCCGTTTGCATTTTGGTGATGTCGTTGCGCACTATCTCCAAAGGCACGGTCCTTCAGCTCCTTAACTCTTTTTATTTTTCTCTCATCGTCGCGAGCTGCGCTTTTTTGTCGGCGCTCGTTCATCTCTTTCTTTTCCATTATATATCATATCCACGTGCAAAGTTGCGAAAGTTTCCGGTCCTCTTCCCGCGACCTTCCCGGGGTGACCTCGTGAGAAAAATTTTTACCGAGCAGTTCCTGCGTACCTCACGAACTTCCTCTCCTTCTTTTCGTCCTTTGTGATAAAATAAAAGAAGATATTTTAAAAAAGGAGGCGGCACCCATGCCTGCTTTGAACAAAGAACGGATCCTTGCGGAATTCAAAGAGATCGTGGCCCTGCCCAGCCACGGCCTGCGGGAAAGACAGGTGTGCGATCTTTTGACTGCCAAACTGCGCGCTTTGGGTTTTTCGACGAAAGAAGACGAGGCCGGCGTCGCTTTAGGAGGGGATTGCGGCAATCTGTGGGCCGAACTGCCCGCTTCTTTAGGCTATGAAAACGCCCCCAAAATTTTGCTCACCGCCCACATGGACACGGTAGAGCCCAGCAGCGGCGCCACCGTAGTGGAAAAAGACGGCGTGCTTTACAGCGACGGCACCACCACTTTGGGCGGCGACGACAAGGCGGGGGTGGTAGCCATTTTGGAAGGCGTGCGGATGATCTTGGAGCAGGGCCTGCCCCACGGTCCCATCCAGATCCTTTTCTGCATCTGCGAAGAGGGCGGGGTCAACGGCTCCCGCTGCATGAACAAAGCTTGGCTCAACGCCGACGCAGCTTATGCCTTAGACGGCGAGGGGCCTCCCGGCACCGTAGAGATCGGCGCCCCCGGTCAATATAAATACAAGATCGATGTGCTGGGCAAAAAAGCTCACGGCGGCATCGAACCCGAAAAGGGCATCAACGCCATCATGATCGCCGCCAAAGCGCTGGCGGCGGTGAAACGCTACGGCCGCATCGACGAAGAGACCACCTGCAACATCGGCCTCATCGCAGGCGGCGTGGCCACCAACGTGGTCCCCGATCTGGTGAGCATCCAAGGAGATGCCCGCAGCCGCAACGACGCCAAGCTCATCGCCCTCAAAGACGAGATAGTGGACACTATCACAAGTGCCGCAGAAAAATGCGGCGGCCGCACGAAGGTGACTGTAGAATATAAATATGCGCCCTTCTCTGTCGCCGAAGACAGCGAAACGGTGGCCTTGGTGAAAAAGGCCTGCGCTCTTTGCGGCCTCACTGCCGAATGCCGGCTCACCGGCGGCGGCAGCGACGCCAATTTCATCAACGCTTACGGCGTGCCCTGCGTCATTTTGGGCACCGGCATGAGCAACGTCCACACTACGGAAGAATTTTTACGCAAAGAAGACTTGGAAAATTCCTGCCTTCTGGTCTACAGCCTTTTGCGGGCCGCCTCGGATAGCGTTTTTAAGGAGGGATGATCATGTTGCCCGTCGGTTCCGTCGCCCCTGCCTTCACTCTGCCGGATAAAGACGGCAAGCCCGTCAGCCTCAAAGACTTTGCCGGCCGCAAAGTAGTGCTCTATTTTTACTCCAGAGATCTTACCCCCGGCTGCACTCGTCAGGCCCTGGCCTTCAAAGCAGCCGTAAAAGATTTTGCCGCAGCCGGCGCCGCCATCATCGGCATCAGCAAAGACAGCGTCGCTTCTCACGCCAAATTCGCCGCCAAGGAGGAACTTCCCTTCCTCCTCCTCTCCGATACGGAAAAGACGGTATTGCAGGCCTACGAAGTTTGGCAGGAGAAAAAACTGTACGGCAAGGTGAGCTTCGGCGTCGTCCGCTCTGTTTACATCATCGACGAAGAGGGAAAGATCGCCGCTGCTTGGACCAAAGTGAAGCCGGAGACGAGCGTGAGCACTGCCCTGGCCTTCCTCTGCCCCTGCTCTGGGAATTGAAACGAGATAAAAAGCAGAGATGCCTGCAGATCCGGAGGTCTGCCGGCATCTCTTTCTTTTTGCGTCGGCTGCTTTTTTAATCGCTCTGAACGGTCAAACGCAGGTCCGTGCCGAATATTTTTTTGAACCAAGCTGCTTTGGCGGCCGTCTCTTGCACTTCGATGGCCGCATTGTCTGTCACTTGCAAGTCTAAACTTGCTCCCGTTTTATCCCAGGCGGCCTTAAGAGCCTGCACCTGAGCGGTCTGAGTGTAGTCCAAAGCTTCCGCCAAGCCCAGCAGCACCGCCAGCTTGTTGATCGTCAGCCAGTTGCTCGCGGTGAGCATGTCTTGGTAAAATTTGCTGCGAAAATAATTTTTGGCGACGCCGTTGTGCCAGCCGGCCACCGCCGCCGTCATCAGCTGCTCTTTGTGGCTGAGACCGAAAAGGGGCGCATTTTGGATCAGGTAGGCGCTGTGGCGGGCGTGGCTGTAATAATTGACGGTGATGCCCGCATCGTGCAAAAGAGCCGCCGTCTCCAAAAGTTTGCGGCTGCCGCTGCGCAGCCCGTGCAGTTTTTTCCAGCCGTCGAATAAAGCAAGGGCCAGAGCAGCCACTCGGCGGGCGTGGGGGATGTCCGCCACGTAAAACTTCAAAATATTTTCTCTGGATCTTTTTAAAATATCGGGAGCGATGAGGGGAAGAGCCCAAGCGGCGGCGTAGTCTTGAAAGAAGAGGCCCTCTCTTAAGCCGCAGCCGGAGATGACCAAAGTTTTGCAGCCGGTGACTTCCAAAAGGCAGGCCACTATGCTGCTGCCCGCCAAAATGATGTCGCTCCTCTCTTTGCTGAGGCCGGAGATCTGGGCTCTTTGCTTAGGCGTGGTGCCCCGCAGCTTGGCGAAATGATTTTGAAAGAGAGGCAGCCTGATCTGATAATTGTGAAGTTTGATATTGGGATACCTTTGGGCTCTTTGGATGATCTTGGCGATGGTACGGGCCGTGCCTCCCACTCCGATCAAAGGCAGCCCCTTTTGTTTCAGCCAAGGGTAAGCCGCCAGCTTCTCTTTTAAAAAAGCGGCAAGTTTTTGATAAACTTCCGGGCTCATCTGCTCTTTGGTGTCAAAAAGCTCCGTGGTGTTCACCGCCCCGTAGGGCAGGCTCACCGCTTCCTGCAAACGGCGGTGCTTAAAGTAAATGAGTTCGGTGGAGCCGCCGCCCAGGTCGAAGATGATGCCGCTGTCTGCAGGCAGAGTGTTGATGACCCCCAAGTAACTGTTGTAAGCTTCCGTTTCTCCGGGGATGATCTCTAATTTTATGCCGCAGCTTTTTTCTACGGCCTCTGCCAGTTCCCGCCCGTTCTCGGCATTGCGGATGGCCGCAGTGGCTACGGCGATGATCTTATCGGCCTTGTAGAGGCGGCACATGTGGGCGAAGTTGGCCATAGTCGCGACGGCGGCGGCAAAGGCTTCGGGGGTCAGCCTATTTTTTTCGTCCACCTTCTGGGCCAGGCGCAAACTTTCTTTTTGGTTGTAGACCATATTGTAGGCGCCGTTTTTGTAGATGTGGCTGATGACCAGCCGGGCCGAGTTGGAGCCCACGTCGATGATGGCGATCCGTTGCAAGCTGCTCTCTCCCTTTGTGACGCAAGATGAGGGCCGAAGCCTTCGGGCAAAAATGCAGATGAATTTTTTACTTTGCAGTCATTGAAGTTATTACCCGCCGCGGGATAAATTCCTGCCGTTTTTTTCAAAGCGGCGGCGGCTTTAAAGATAAAATTTAAAAAGCGTAGTATTATTCTCGACGCAGGCAGGAATTATTGTACACCATAACGAAAGCTTATTGGATATGAAACGGGGGAGTCCTGTGATGAAGAAAAAGTCCTACACTACCTTCGCCGCCATCCATCTGGGCTCGGAAAAGATCAGCATGCAGATCGTCGAGTACCGCAGCACCGACCGCTGCAAGATCGTCGAACGCTGCGAGCGGAGCGTGCACATCGGCGAAGAGACCTTCAAAAATAAAAATATCTCTTTTGCTACGGTGAACGAGATCTGCGACATCCTGCTGGGCTTTAAGATCTTGATGAAAGAATGCGGAGCGGAAGAATACAGCCTGCAGGCCACCACCGCCGTGCGGGAAGCTTTGAACCAGCCTTCGGTGCTGGACCAGATCTATTGCCGCACCGGTCTGAAGGTGGACGTGGTGGATCTGCCCATGGAGATCTACACCACCTACATCGCCGTCCGCAACACTTTGAAAAAAGAAAAGATCTCTACCGACAGAGAAGGCATCCTGCTGATGGACATTTCGTCCGGCGGCTTGGGCCTCGTGTACATCCGCGACGAAAAGATCGAATATCAGCAAGATTTCCACGTGGGGGCCATCCGCATCAAAGAAAGCTACGAGCGGAACAAAAGAGAGAGCACCCACTTCAACCGGGCCCTCACCGAATTCCTCTCCAGCACTTTCAGCCCCATCAGCAAAGAACTGGGCGTGGAGAAGGTCCGTTATTTGGTGCTGTCCGGCACGGAGACCCAGCTGCTGTTAAAAGTTTTGGGCTTGGAGCCCGGGCAGGACATCTACCGCATCAAGGCGGAGACCTTCCACGACTTTTTCGCCAACATCCAAGCTTTCAACGTGTCGCAGCTGATGCAGGTCTACGCTCTTTCGGAAAATGCGGCGGAATTGGTGCTGCCCATCACCATTCTCTACGAGCAATTGCTGAACCTCATCCCCGCAGAAGAGATCATCATCACCTCCGACCGCTTCATCGACGGCATCCAGCTTTTGCACATCGGCCGCAAGACCGACGAAGACTTGTGCAAAGAATGGGAGAAAGAGCTGATCAGTCTCTTCCACTGCTTGGGCAGCCACTTTCATTACGATAAAGCTCATGCCTGTCAGGTAGAGAGCCTGGCTCTTGCCATTTTCGACAAAGTGGCGAAAGATTACGGCATGGGCGCCAAAGAGCGCCTGCTGCTGCGGGGCACCGCCCTCTTGCACGACGTGGGGAAATTCGTCAATCTGCGCAGCCACTCCCGTTACAGTTACGATCTTATCATCAGCAGCGATCTTTTGGGCTTCAGCGAAGAAGACCGGCGCATCATCGCTCTCGCTTCTTACTACTCTGCCCATCAGCTCTTCGAGACCGGCAACAAGCGGGCCCCCGAGGTGCCCAAGCGGCTGGTCTCCATCGTAGGCAAACTTGCCGCCATCGTGCGGCTGGCCGATGCTCTGGATCGCAGCTATCTGCAAAAAGTGAAACGCTGTCAGGTGAGCATCCGCGACAAAGTGCTGACCATCGCCGTGGATGTTCCCGTCAATTTCACTCTGGAAGAATGGACCTTCGCCAATAAAGCCGATGCTTTCACCGCCGTCTACGGTCTCAAAGTGCAGTTGGAACGCATCGTTAAATAGGGGATGACAAGCTCATGAAGAAAAAAAGCAGCGCTGACACCGGAGCGCAGGCCCCGGATCTTACCAGACCCGAATATTTTTACAACAGAGAATTGAGCTGGCTGAAATTCAATCTTAGGGTCTTGAAAGAAGCCAACGTGAAAGAAACGCCTCTTTTGGAGCGTTTGAAATTCATCGCCATCGCCGCTTCCAATCTGGACGAATTTTTCATGGTGCGGGTGGCCGGGCTCTGCAGCAGTTTGGAGAACGGCTCGGAAAAAAGAGACGCCGCCGGCATGGACCCCAAAGAACAATTGGATGCCATCTCTGCCGCCGCCCACGAATTGGTGCGCAAACAATATCATTATCTGGACGAATTGCTGGAAGAACTGGCGGGCGTCGGCCTTCAGTTCGTGCGGGTAGCGGATCTAAGCGACGCCAACAAATATTGGCTGGAAAATTTTTATCGGGAGAACATCTACCCGGTGCTCACTCCCATGGCGGTGGACGCTTCTCACCCCTTCCCCTTTTTGGCCAACAAAACGCAAAATTTGGGCGTAGAGCTCCTCACCAACGAAGGCGAGCGGAGCATGGGCCTCATCCAGGTGCCCAACGTTTTGGACCGCATCACCGAAGTGCCCGGCCGAGAGGGCCGCACCTTCGTCTTTTTGGAAGACATCATCGCTTCTTACTGCGCCGATCTTTTCCAAGGCTGTCAACTATTGGACGTCGTTCCCTTCCGCATCACCCGCAATTCCGACTTGGAACTGGAAGAAGACGACATCGAAGACTTGCTGGAAGAAGTGGAGCGCTCTTTGCGCAAAAGAAAAAGAGGAGCGCCGGTGCGGCTGGAACTTTATAAGACCAAAAACGACGGTATCAGAAAATTCCTCTGCGACAATTTAGACGTGAGCGATCAGGAAGTTTACGAGATCCCAGGTCCCTTGGACGCCACCTGCTTCTTTAAATTCGCCGCTCTGCCCGGCATGTGGCCCTGGCTCTATGAGCCCTTCGTGCCGCAGCGCCCCTCGGAGCTGCCCGATGACAGCGATCTTTTCGCCGCCATCAGAAAGAAAGACATCCTGCTCCACCATCCTTACGAAAGTTTCGATCCTGTAGTAAAATTCGTCAGCGATGCCGCCTCCGATCCCAAGGTGCTGGCCATCAAGCAGACTTTGTACAGAGTCAGCGGCAATTCTCCCATCGTAGCGGCTCTGGCCCGGGCTGCCGAGAACGGCAAGCAGGTGACGGTGCTGGTAGAATTGAAAGCCCGCTTCGACGAAGAGAACAACATCATTTGGGCCCGGCGTTTGGAAAAAGCCGGCTGCCATGTCATCTACGGCCTGTGGGGACTGAAGACCCACGCCAAGATCATCCTCATCGTGCGCCAAGAAGCCAACGGCATCAAGCGCTACCTCCACTTGGGCACCGGCAATTACAACGACAACACCGCCAAGCTCTACACCGATCTCGGTCTCATGACCGCCAACGATCAATTGGGCAGCGATGCCTCCGCCTTTTTCAACATCCTCTCCGGCTACAGCGAGCCGCCGGTGTGGAACAAACTGGCCATGGCGCCCCTCAGTCTGCGGGAAAAGATCTATTCTCTCATCGACAACGAGATCGCTTTAGCCAAAGCCGGCAAAGGCGGCCACCTCATCGCCAAGATGAATTCTCTCATCGATCAGCCCATGATCCAAAAACTCTACGAGGCCGGGGCCGCCGGGGTCCAGATCGAGCTCATCGTGCGGGGCATCTGCGGTCTCCGCACCGGCATCCCCCTTTTGAGCGAGAACACCACCGTCCGCAGCATCGTGGGACGGCAGCTGGAGCACAGCCGCATTTTCTGGTTCGCCAACGGCGGCGACGAACAGCTCTATCTCTCCAGCGCCGATTGGATGCCCCGCAATCTCAACGACAGAGTGGAGCTCCTCTTCCCGGTGGAAGAGCCGGAGCACATCGCAAGGGTGAAGGCCATCCTCGATCTCTATCTGCGGGATAACGTGGGAGCCTACATGATGCAGTCCAACGGCACTTACCGCCGGGTGCGCAACAAAGCGGAGAAGGTCAGCGCTCAGGCCGCCCTCTACGAGATGGCTCAGCTGGCCGTCGCCGCCGATGTGCCGCCTATGGAAGAGCGGCTGAAGCCTCTCTATTCGCCCCGAGGCAAATTCGTCGGCGATGAGTGAAAAAAAAAATCGCGCGATGATTTTTACTGCTTACGGCAAAGACCGCCTGTCCTTTCGGACAGACGGTCTTTTATCATCTTCGTTTCGTTTTTGCGGAGCCGGCGGCAAAAAAGTTCAAGCCGCAGGAGTTTTTGTTTTTGGCGGGCTTCTCAAAGTTTTCGGAGAGATCGTTGGGAGAGCCGTCGTTTTTCCGCGGCCTCTTTTGCGAAAACAGCAGCGACCGTGAGGCTGCCCTACTGTCGGTTTTCTTTATATCTTCGGATAGACGAACTTTGTTAAGACAGGGCGACGCATAAAGAGCAAAGATCTCGATCTTCTTAGGGGAGAGAGCCTTTTCTTCATGTGGATGTCGAGCGTCGGGGCGTCGTATCCCAAGCTCAGACTTCCTTTTTCGCCCACGCCGCAACGGTGCTTTCCGCTCTCGCCGCGTCCGCCCCATGAACGGCAAGTCCTTTACCGAAGGACGCACCCTTGCAGATCTTTTTCAGATCCCGTTCCGAAGAACCAAGGCCGCTGCCCTCATGGGTCATGACCGCCAGCACTTTTTTGCCGGTGAGATCCAATCTTTCGAGCTGGGTGAACACTGCCATCGGGTAAGTGCCCCACCAGCAGGGGCCGCAGACGAAGATGTTGTCGTAGTCTGCGATGCTGTCCAGATACCGCTTCAGCTCCGGTCTCGCGCCGGCACGCAGTTCCCGCTGTGCTTCTACCGTGCAGGCAGTGTAGTCGGCAGGATAGGTCTTCACCGTAGCTACCTCGAACAGGTCGCCGCCCACTGCCTTCCGGATAAACTCGGCAACGATCTCGGTGTTGCCTTTTGCAAGGTAGCGGATGCTCCCGTTCACATAGTTCTCACCCTTGCGGGAGTAGTAGATGATCAAATTCTTAGCCATGGTATGATCTGCCTCTCGATCTGTATCACTCGCTGATGTCTGTTGAAGCTGCGAGCTCGGTCTGCGTTTCATAGTCCGCGATGCGCTCTTTCAGCCTCCGGATGGTAGCGGCGAGGGCCTGCGAGCCCAGCACCATGCGGAGCGGCGCTTGGGGAAGCTCCGCGCTCTCGATGATGCGCTGCGCCATCTTTGCCGGGTCGCCGGGAGCAAGTCCCTTGGAAGCGTCCAGCATATCCAGAAAGCCGTGGCAGCTTTCATATTCCGGCATGAGGGCTGCCACCTTCGCGCTGCCGTAACGGAACTCTGTCCTTGCCCCGCCCGGCTCCACGATGGTCACACCGATGCCGAATCGCGCCACCTCCTGCGCCACCGCTTCGCAGAAGCCCTCGATGCCGAACTTCGTGGCGTGGTACAGGGAGTTGGCCGGGTATGCCACCTGTCCTCCGTAGCTGGAGAGCTGGATGATCCGTCCGCCGCCCTGTTTGCGCATATAGGGGAGGGCCGATCTTATGAGCTGGATCGAGCCGGTCAGGTTGGTGGCGATGATATGGTCGATCTCGGCATCGGACAGTTCCTCCGCGCAGCCGAACAGACCGTAGCCGGCGTTGGATACCACCACATCCACCTTGCCGTGCTTCTCAAAAGCAGCGGCAACGGTTTTTTGAACAGCGGGGACATCCGTTACATCGAGGAGCTGACAGTCGAAAGCCAGCGGATATCTGTCGATCAGGCTTTGGACCTTGGCGACGTTGCGGACCGTGCCGACGACGATATCTCCCTTTTCCAACAGCTGCTTTGTCATTTCATATCCGAAGCCGCTGGATACTCCGGTGATCAGCCAAGTTTTACTCATGATCTTGCTCCTCCTTTTCTTTTTTGCCGTGATATCCCTTTGCAAAGTCTGAAATGCTCATGCTCTTCACCTCTTTTGTCATCTCCCTCTCTTGGGCGTGCATCGGATAGAGATCGAGATGCTCTGCGCCGCAGGCTGCGAGCCGGCTTTCAAAGAGCGGCAGTATCTCCTCCTGCCGGCTGAAATGATGGGTGAAGAGCTTAGCCGTCGATACATAGCTCTCGCGGCTCGCCCCTTTTCACTTTATATTGTACCGATCGGAGCGGTAAAGAACAATCTGCATTTCAGGGATCGTCTATAAGCAAATGCTTATGCGAAAAAAGAGCCCGCAGCGAGCAGGCTCTTTCGACCGTTTTTTATCTCGATCGAAACTGTGCTTTCAAGATCTCCGCGAATTCTTCGACATAATATCCGCCGTTGTCTGCTTTCCGGAAAGCGCAGTAGTTGCGACGGATGGGTCTTCCGTTGCGGCAGAGCAAGAGGCGAGCGATCGTTTCGGCAAACTGTGCAGGCGGCGCACCGCCCTCGATGGGGAGATAGCCTTTCCCGCTGACGACCATGAGCCGCGCCTCATCCAGATCTTCGGCAAACAGGAACGTCCCTTCGATCCCGTATATCTCACGGTAATAGGCCTGCTCGTTTTCCCGCTGCTCCTTCGATGCGATCAGGATACAAGGCGTATGCCGCAGATCGCCGACGTTGACGCGCTCCAGAGCTGCGATGGGATCTTGGGCGGATATCTCGACATAACAGCCGATAACTGTCAAGATCGAATTGACATACTCGTCGGAAAAGGCCCGGCGCTGGTCGTTGAGCACCAGATCGACCTGTTCCGAGCGGAGCAGCTCATAAAGATCCTCATGGTTCCCGCTCTGCGTATCAACAGGTACATCGGGGTGCTTCGCGGCAAACTCCGCCACCGCCCGTTGAAACTCCGCGCCGCCGTAGCCTTTGAGATAGCCGATGCGCAGGGTGCGATCCTCGCCGTGTGCGATCTGCTTCGTTTCCTTGCACAGTCGGTCAAAGTCTGCCATGAGCGGCAAACTTTTCTCGTAGAAATGTTTTCCTGCCGGGGTCAGAGAAAAGCGGCGGTTCTCTCTTTTCAACAGCGTGACCCCAAGCTCCCGTTCCAGCGTTCGCACCTGCTGGGAGACAGCGGACTGTGATATGTAGTGCTCCTCGGCGGCTTCGCTGAAACTGCCGAGGCGTACGACGGTCTGAAAATATCTGATCTGTTTCAGCATGGGCCCAAGCTCCTTCCGCTCTTTCGATCGCATATCTTTCGGCTTTCCCGCCGCTCCCCGGAGCGTCGGCCATCCGCTCTTCACCGCACAGCTTGCGCAGCCGGCGTCCCGAGAGCTCCCGCCGGGCAGAGCCCTCTTTTATCGCCCCATGAGCGAACACGAGAGGCTCTCCTGTTTTCCTTCTCTTCATAGTATATACGCTGAAACGGATAAAAGCAAAGACTGTGTGCAGATCTGCTCCGGCTCGCAGGTGAAGACCGAAGAAACGCCCGAGCCGGGTCTCCGCAGAAAAACAGACCAGCAGATCGAGCAGATGCTCGAGCAGCCGATGTCGGAAAGAGAATGGGCAGAGCAAAAGGCAAAAAACGCGGCTCTCGGTGCCTTTCACTGCGCCAAGAGCCGTGTCCTTACATATTTTCAGCCTTATACGAGGTCCGAAGCGTACGGATGAGAGATCCGCATTTCCCGGAGCTTTTGTTTTTTTGCGAACTTCTTCTTTCTGACGATCGCGCTCTTTATTTCGTGTGCAGGTCGTCGCCCGCCTGCTTATTGGGAGCGGCCTGAGCATATTTGGTGAGGGCCACCTTGGTGATGCGGAAATCGCCGATGGCCCCGGGGCCGTCGATGCAGCCGTTGGGACAGGCCATGCCTTCGAAATAACTGCAGTCCAGTTTTCCTGCGGCTGCTGCCTTCAGATCTCTCAGGCAATTATCCAGCCCGGCGGCATAATGAGCCAGCCGCACCTGCCCGCCCTGAGCTTCCACCGTGTCCTTCACGGCGGCGGTGACGCCGGCGCTGAGAGGGAAGCCCAAGCCCAAAAGGGAAGCGTCGCGGGTGTAGTCGGCGCTGCTCTGCTCGGCCACTTTGATATCTTTGCCTTCCAAAAGACAGAGCAGCTCTTCGAAGGTCAGCACGTAATTGATCACGTCTCTGTGCTCGCGGCCCTCGTTCTTTTTGGCGATGCAGGGGCCGATGAAGACGGTCACCGCATAAGGATAGAGTTTTTTCACTCTTTTGCCGGTGGAGACCATGGGAGAATCGGTCTCCGACACCAAGTGCACGGCCTCGGGCAGATGCTGCTTCACCATGCGCACGAAGGCGGGGCAGCAGGAGCTGGTCATCATGCTCTGCTCGGCCGGCACTTTTTCGATATATTCGGCCGCTTCTTTCACGCTGGTGATGTCGGCCCCCATGCCCACTTCGATCATATCCGCGAAGCCGGCGGCTTTCAGGGCGGAATAGACCTGCCCCATGCCCACCTTGAAACCGAACTGGCCGGTGACGGAAGGGGCCACCAAAGCGATGACCTGTTTGCCGGCTTGGATCTCTCTTATCACTCTGACGATGCTGCTGCGCTCGTCGATGGCTCCGAAGGGGCAGGCGGCCCGGCAGGACCCGCAGGCCACGCATTTATCGTGATCGATCACCGCCTTGCGGTCCGCACCGATGGTGATGGCGCCCAAAGCGCAGGCCCGCACGCAGGGGCGGTGGATCTCCAAAATGGCGTTATAAGGACACACCTGTTTGCAGCGGCCGCATTCCACGCATTTTTCTCTGTCGATGAAGGCCCGGTTCTGCACCATGCTGATGGCCCCCTTGGGGCAGTTGCTCATGCATTTGTGGGCGATGCAGTGGCGGCACATGTCGGTGACGAAGTAGCTTTCGATGGGGCACTGGTCGCAGGCCGCCGGCAGCACGTCGATGATGGGCAGGTCGTCTTCCGGGGGAGTAGCGAGAGTGCGTTTGGCAGCATTGATGATGTTGCTGTCGCAGGATTGATCCAGAGCCATGTCGATGCGGTTCTTCAACACCGCTCTTTCTTTATAAACGCAGCAGCGCAGCCGCGGCGTCTCCTCCGTCACTTCCTGCAAAATGTCGTAGACATGATCCACCAGATCGTCGTTCCAAGTGTAGCGGGCCAAATGCTCCAGCACCATGCGGCGCAGTTGAGTTACGGCAGTTATCTCCATCGCGGCTCCTCCTCGAAATAATATATTAAAATCGGTCGCGGCACTTTTGTCAATGTTTGCCTTCCCGTTCCAACAGCTGCTTGATGCCGCTGTAAGTTTCGGGACTGATGACGTGTTCGATGCGGCAGGCGTCTTTGGCGGCGATCTCTTCGTCTACGCCCAGCACTTCGTTGATGAAACGGCTGAGAGTGACGTGGCGGTCCAAGACCGCGGCCGCTTTTTTGGCTCCCTCTTTGGTGAGCACGATGCGTCCGTCCGGTTCCATGATGATGTAATTATCCCGCTTCAGGATGCTCATGGCCCGGCTGACGCTGGCCTTGGTGAAATCCATTTCGTTGGCGACGTCGATAGAACGGACGCTGCCGTTGCGTTTGGTCAAGATGAGGATGGTCTCCAAATAATTTTCTCCGGATTCTAACAAAGACATACGCAAGGCCTCCTTATCTTTTTCCTACTCTCTAATATTTTAACACGTATCCTAAAAATGTAAAGAATTTTACCGCCGTTATAAACGAGGGGAGAAAGCGGCCCTCTCTCTTTTTGTTGAAAAAACATTTTTTCACCGCCGAGCCGACGGTGCGGCTTTCAAGATGAAAATAAAAACGGCGCCGCTTACGCGGCGCCTCCTTTGGCTTCTGGTGTTCCCGGGCGGATTCGAACCGCCGATCTTCCGCTTAGGAGGCGGCTGCACTATCCTGCTGTGCTACGGAAACAGCTGGTGGTGCGAGCGACAGGGATCGAACCTGCACGCCGTAGAGAAGGCGCTAGATCCTAAGTCTAGTGCGTCTGCCAGTTCCGCCACGCTCGCATCGTTCGAATTTATGATACCTTAAAGCCTTTTCTTTGTCAATAGAGGGCGCAGGCGGGGAAGGGCCCTCGTCCCGCTGCTCGCGAAACTTTCGCAAAGGTCTCCCTTACGGCCGCGCATTGAGAAAAGCCACGGCCCAGACCCCGTCGATGGCTTGCATCTTGTCCGCAGTCAAGGGCGGCAGCTCGGGTCCGTAGAGCTCTGCCGCTTTCTTATAAAGATCGTTTTGCTTAAGATCGACGGCCGCTGCCACTTTCCCGCCGCTGTAAAAGAGGAGCAGGTCTTCTTTGTTTTTGCCTTGAGCGTAGAAGATGGCGTCCAGCTGCAGTTCGGGATGATCTTCGGCTATCTTTTTTTGATAAGTGACTTTGATCAGCTCCACTATCCTGTCGTCCCAGCCCCGCTCGAAGATCATGACCTTCTCCCGCAGAGCATTCTGATCGTTCACGATACGCTTTATGTAGTCCAGCTGCCCCAATTGTTCGCTGTGCTTTGCAAAAAAGACCGCCGCCGGGCCGGACCCCGCAGCTTCGCTGCCGCCCAAAAAGCTGAGCATGAGCTTTTTGCCGATGTCGTAATAGAGCATGAAGTAGCTGATCTGCTCCTTGCGGCCGCAGCGGGGACAGGTGAACGTGAAGAGCGAACCGTCCAAAACTTTTTCTTTTAAAACACGATTGCTGCCGTCCACGCTGTCGTAAACGGTGAAGCTGCTTTCGGCGCCGCAGCCGGGGCACAGGATATCCTCCCGATGTTTTTCGGACATGATGCATCCTCTCCTTCAAAGAAAGCCGCAAATTTTTCAAGCTGTATCTTTTCTATTCGCTCCCCATCGCTTTTCTTCCTCTTTGCGAAAAAAAGCCGCGGCGCAAAAGCATGACTTCCGCGGCCGCAGCCCTTTGGGTAAAGATGAAGCAGCGCTTCCCTGCCCTCAGTTCTCTGCCCCGCCCCAACGTTTGAGGCAATAATCCACCAAAAAGGGAGTGCTGAAATTGATGATGAGCATCCGCACGATCTGATAGGTGAGGATGATGGACACGTCTTCGCCCATGCTGAGGCCGGCCAGAGTCATCTCCGCCGTGCCCCCCGGGGCCATGGCCAAAAAGGCGGTGATCAAAGTGAAATGATAACGGGCGGAGAGCACGTAGGCCATGCCGATGCTGATGACGATCATGAAGACGGTGCCCAGCACCACGCAGGGGATGGTGTTCTTGGCCTTTATCATCCGCTCGGTGTCCAGATGCATGCCCATGTGCAGACCGATGGAGAGCTGGGCCGGGCACATCAGCCAGCCGGGGACCGGCTGCACCCCCGCCACTGCCACCGAAAAGACGGCGGTGCACAGGATGGTGCCCAAAAGCACGGGGATGGGGATGTGCAGTTTTTTGCCCAAAAAAGTCCCCGCCGCAGCCAAAGGCACCAGGCAGAGCCAATGAAGGCCGCCGTGATCGGGCATCACCAAAGAAGAGCCGGTGACCTGGGCGCCCAAAAGGTAGATGACCAAAAAGGGCACGCTGACGATGACGCCTATCAGCCTTATCAATTGCATCACCATCACCACGTTGGGGTTGAGGCGGCGATCTTCTTCCGCCAGCAGCATGGCCAGCATGAAACCGCCGGGCACCATGCCCAAAAGACAGCTGGGCAAGTCTTCCTTGGTGAGTTTGGCCGAAAGAAAGGCCAGGGCGATGCCGGCGGCGAAGACCAAAAAGGTGGCTTCCAACAGCCCCGACAGCTGCGCCAAAAAATTGTTCCAGGCACTGCCGTCGAAACTGCCGCCGATGCCGTAGCCTGCCACCATCAGCCCCGCTTCCTGCAGCTCTTTGGGCCAGGTCAGGGCCAACTTGTGAAAAAATATTTTGCAGCAAAGGGCGGCGCCGATGCCGCCCAAAAGATAGGGGATGGGGATGCGAAAAGCGTTGAGCAAAGTGCCGAGGGCCAAAGCCGCCGCAAAAAGGATGACGCGATAAAGCAAAGCCTATTTCTCCTTAAGGCCGTCTTTTTTCAAGACAGGCGCAAATTTTTCTTCGAGCCTTCTCTGCCCCTGCCTTTGCGGGCAGGAGCAAATTTTTTTGAAAACGCCGCTGTCGTAAAAGCGGCAGAGTCACCATTCTTCGGGTATGCCGGGGAAGGCGGCGATGGTGAGCATGCCGGCTGTGCCCAAGGCTACCAATTTATCGGTGTCCCGGTCTTTCACCTCGATGGTGAGATTCAACTTGCCTTCGTCGTTGCCGATGACCCGCGCCGTCGCTTCGGCGAAATGCCCTACCGGGCAGGAGCTGATGAACTGCACCGAGAAAGCTACCGTCACCACTCTTTTGCCGATGCCGGCGGCGGCGATGCCGGTGGCGTTGTCCATCAGGGTCATCAAAAGCCCGCCGTGCAATTTGCCGTTCAAATTGGAGTGCCGCCACTCTTCCACTTGCAGCCCCACTGTGGCCGTTCCGCAGCCGATGTGAAGTATCTTGATGCCGCAGCACTGCATGAACCCGTTATGAGAATAGATCTCGCTGACCCGTTCTGCGATCTGCTCCGGTGTTAATTGAGCCTCACTCATGTCAAGGCCTCCTCTGCATTACCTATATTATACTTAGCTCTGCTTTAAGTGTAAAACATTAAATCGTTTTTTTGCTCATAACATTTTTCTGCGCTTTTCTTCCCTTAACTCCACGCTCCTCACTGAACAGGATCGTCCTCCTTTTCTTCCTATATATAAGAAGTACGCCCGTTGAGCCTGTCCCGGGCTCATAGAGCGCCCGCTGAGCGGTCGCCGGGCACCCTCTGCTGGATCATTCAAACTTGCACGGTGTGCAAGAGGGTGAAACGTTAGGCCGCGAATGAAAGGCTCTGCTGCGCTGGGCACTTCCTTCCCCTTGAACACACAACTGATTTATATGACTCTGCTGGGGAAGCCCGGGACAAGCTCAATGACCGGCGCCCACACTCCACGCTCCGCACTAAAAAGAAGTAGCGGCTGCGAGCCCTTGAGCCACATCGGGGCAGTCCTCCAAAGTACGGACGAAGGAGCAAAGCTTCGCCGCCTTTTCTTCGCCGTAGACGGGGACCGCCAAGCTCATAAATTTGCCGACTGCTTCGTCCCAGGTCATCATGTTTTGAGGGTCGCCCTTGGGATAGTCCACCTGCATGGTGAAGGTCCGCCCGTCTTTCATTTCTATGGTCACCTTGGATGCCAGCTTGGAAGGATCTTTGGCGATGACGGCTTCCTGCTCTTCATCGAAAATGACTTGCACCCGCTCCATGAGGCCGCGCACTGCGGGATCGTCGATGGCAGCGGCGGCGAAAGTTTTTATCTCCACCTTTCCGGCAGCCAGCATGGCAGCTGCGCAATACTGCAGGCTGAATTTGCAGCCGTAGGGAGTTTGCGGCCGATCGTTGTTGATGAGATAGTCGGTGATCTTGTTGACGAAAATTTTTACGCTCTCGACTTTAGCGGGGTCGAGCTTGTTTTTCGCCCGCAGTTCGCCAATGGCATAGAGGGCGGCGTGAGAATGCTTGCAGCAAGGGTAGGGTTTGAAAGAATTATCGTCGATCTTCAAATGTCCGTAATTTAAATTTTCCGTGAGTTTTTCCAAATGGGGCCGGGGCAGCATCGCCCGGCAGAAACCCTTCTCGCCTTCCAAAATTTGACTGGCGGCGGTGAAACCTTCTTTGGACAGATAGGCGGCCAGCACACCGGCGAAAGAAGTTTTGGCCGCGTGCAGCGACTTGCTCATGGCTCCTTCTTTGAGGAATTCCCACAGGCCTGCGGCTTGAGTGCCGGCACTGCCGTAACACATGAGGGTCTGACGGGCATCCAGCCCCAAAATATTGGCAGCGGCTGCGCCGGCTCCGAAGACGCCTGCTGTCCCCGTAGTGTGCCAAAAATAGTAAGACTCGGGGATGACGCTTTCACCGGCCCGGCCGCTGGCCTCATAGCCCGCGCACACGGCGGCCAACAGTTCCTTGCCGGATCTTTTCTCTTTTTCCGCTATGGCCAAAGCTCCCGGGATGACGACGCAGGCGGGATGGATGATGGAAGGATTGTGAAGATCGTCGAAGTCTAAAGAATGAGATGCTGCGGCGTTGAGAGCCGTTGCTTCGTAAACGGTGGCCCTGCGGCCGCCGCCGTCGAAGACGGTAGCTTCCTCTGCTCCTCCTTTAGGCAAAACTTTGCGTAAAATAGTTGCCGGCTCGGTCCTGCTGCCGCCGATGCACACCCCCAGCCAATCGAGGATGCATCTTTTCGCCATATCTATAGAAAGAGCGGTCAACTTATCGTAGGTAAGTTCTGCGGTAAAAGCCGCCAATGTTTCGGTCGACATTTTTTGCCTCTTTTCTTTTTTGAAAACATCACGGTCTCGCACGAAGGACCGTGCCGTCGGGGACTGTTCAGAAATTGGCGCCGTCCTGCCGATATTCGCCGAACACTTCTCTCAAAACGCCGCAGATCTCGCCCAATGTAGCGTAAGTTTTCACGGCGTCGATCAAATAAGGCATGAGGTTCTCTTCTCCTTGGGCCTTTTCTCGCAAAATTTTCAGCGCTGCGTCTACGGCTTTTCGATCCCGTTTTGCTTTCATCGCATTGACTCGAGCTATCTGCCTTGCGGCGACGCTCAAGTCGGCGGTCAGCACGTTGTCTTCGGCCACTTTTTTGTTGTCGGCGTATTTGTTGATGCCCACCACGGTGCGCCGTCCCTGTTCGATCTCCCGCTGATAAGCGTAGGCGTGAGCCGCCATCTCGCTCTGCATATAGCCTTGTTCGATGGCTGCCACGGCACCGCCCATCTCGTCGATCTTTCTGATGTATTCGTAGGCTTCTGCTTCGATCTTATCGGTGAGGGCCTCCACATAATAAGAGCCGGCCAAGGGATCGATGGTATCGGCGGCGCCGCTCTCATACGCCAGCATTTGCTGGGTACGCAGGGCCAAGGTCGCCGACTCTTCGGTGGGCAAGGCTATCGCTTCGTCGTAAGCGCAGCAGGCCATGGACTGGATGCCACCCAAGACGGCAGACAAGGCCTGCCAAGTGATGCGGGCCACATTGTTCAAAGGCTGCTGAGCCGTGAGCACGCTGCCTGCAGTGTGCACATGGACTCTCAGCATCTGGGCTTTGGGCACGGTGGCGCCGAAACGTTCCTTCATGATGCGGGCCCACAGACGGCGGGCAGCGCGGAACTTGGCGATCTCGTAGAAAAAGTCCAGGCCGGCGGTGAAGATCCAGCTGATGCCGGGAGCAAAGTCGTCCACCTTTTGCCCCGCTTTGATGGCCGCTTCGATATAGGCGATGGCATTGGAAAAAGCAAAGGCTATCTCCTGCACTTCGGAAGAGCCGGCCTCGCGGATGTGATAGGCCCCCACGGAGATGGTGTTCCATTTGGGGATATTCTTGGAGCAATAGGCGAAAGTATCGGTGATCAAACGCATGGAAGGACGAGGCGGGAAGATATAAGTGCCCCGGGCTATATATTCTTTCAGCACGTCGTTTTGGATGGTGCCCTTCAGCTGCTCTGGTCTAACTCCCTGCTTTTCGGCTACGGCGACATACATCGCCAACAGCACGGCGGCGGGCCCGTTGATAGTCATAGAAGTGGAGACCTTATCCAAAGGAATGCCTTCGAAAAGTTTTTCCATATCGGCCAAAGAGTCGATGGCCACGCCCACTTTGCCTACCTCGCCGTGAGACAGCTCCGCATCGGAATCCAAGCCGATCTGCGTAGGCAGGTCCATGGCCACGGACAGACCGGTCTGCCCGGCCTGCAGCAGATATTTGTAGCGGGCGTTGGTCTCTTCGGCAGTGGCGAAACCTGCATAAGCACGCATGGTCCACAGACGGCCGCGATACATCGTAGGCTGTACGCCGCGGGTGAAAGGATACCGGCCGGGGAAGCCCAGCTTTTCGGAATAGTCGTCGCCTTCTACATCGAGAGGAGTGTAGAGACGCTGCCTTGCGAAAGCGGCCCGTTCGGGAAATTTCGCCGTTGCTTTATCGTATCTTTCGTTGTAAGCGGCCAGTTGCTGCTGTAATAACTCTTTCTTTTCCATCATGCTCTCCTTTGCAGCTGTTCTTTTTTCATACTGCCTGTAGCCGCATAACGCGCCTGCATATCAAATGCGTGTTGCAGGTCTACAGGCATATGTGCGTTTTTTTGTTGTGCTATCCTTAAGTAATCGTAAAGTTGTTCTTTGTAATCGGGGTGAGCGCATTTCTCGATGATCAGCTTGGCCCGTTTCAACGGGCTCAGTCCCCGCACGTCGGCAACGCCCTGCTCGGTGATGAACACCATGGTGTCGTGTTCGGTGTGGTCTGCATGAGTCACCATGGGCACCACGCTGGAGATGCTGCCGCCTTTGGCCGTGGAAGGCGTAGAAAAAATGGTGAGATAACCGTTGCGCATGTAGTCGCCGCTGCCGCCGATGCCGTTCATCATGGATGAGCCCATGACGTGAGTGGAATTGGCTTGCCCGTAAATGTCGAACTCCAAGGGCGTGTTCATGGCGATGACGCCCAGCCTTCTGATCACCTCGGGGCTGTTGGAGATATCCAGAGGCCGCAGGACGATGCTCTTGCGATAAAGCTCCGGCTCTTCGCGATACAGCTTCCAAACAGAGGGAGAAGGTGTGAAGGCACAGCCGCTGGCGCTGACGATCTTTCCCATTTTGATGAGTTTGAAGACGCTGTCTTGCAGGATCTCGCTGAACATGGTGAGGTCTTCGAATTTCGACTTGGCCAAGCCCAGCAGCACAGCGTTGGCGATGCTGCCCACGCCCGACTGCAGCGGCAGCATTTGCTGCGGCAGCCGCCCGTGGCGCTGCTCGTGTTCCAAAAAATCCACCAGATGAGCGGCGATGGCGATACTGTCGGCATCGGGCTCGGTAAGATCCCGCACATGATCGAGGATATCGCTCTCCACTATGCAGTCGATGCGGTCGAGGCCGCAGGTGAGATAGGGCGAGCCGATGCGATCGTTGACGTGATAAATGGGTATCTCTTCTCTGAAGGGCGGTTTTTTGCAAATGTAGATGTCGTGCATCCCTTCCAAGGACAGGGGGATGCCGGTGTTGACTTCCACTATGACCTTTTTGGCGTGCTTCACCAGCATGGGGATGTTGCCCACGCCTGGGCCCAGGACGATACTGCCGTCGCTGTTGATAGCGGCAGCCTCTACGATGGCCACGTCCACCTGCCCGAAGAAACCGTAATCGAGCTGCTGGGCAAAGTGGCTCAGGTGCTGATCCACGTAATCGATGGTGTTGTCGTTGATCTGCGCCCGCATCGTTTTGTTGGAAGCTGCGTAGTAGGGCATGCGTCCTTTGACGGCGCCGGCCTGAGCCAAACTTTCTTCGATCTCGGGCCCCACGGAAGCGCCGCTCCAAATATTGATGCGGCATTTCTTTCCGGCCCGCACCTGCTTGGCCAAGGCCAGCGAGGTCTTTTTGGGATAGCCGGAGGGGGTGAAGCCGCTGACGCCCACATTCATGCCGTCGGTGATGAGAGCCGCCGCCTCTTCCGGAGCGACTATCTTGGCGAACAATGAAGGATGGCGCAAGCGTGTTGCATCTAACATGTTCATTCCTTCTCTCCGCAAGCAAATTTACCGAGCGCTTGCTTGGCTACATCATATGTCGGCAAACATATAATGTAAAATACGGAAAATCGCGATAATTTATTTGAAATTTCTATATGTGAAAAGACAAAAATCGGCGCTCCTCGAGAAAATTTCTCGTCCGAAGCGCCTCATCTCGCCGAAAAATACAGTTCGTCCTCGGCTTCCTGCCCCGTAAAAAAGGAAGGGAGGCCGCCGTCTTATAGACCGGATATCGCAAACATTTAACTTTTGCCTATAAGCGTTTTGATTTTAAGACAAAAAAATTTCTTGCCCTTCCCTTTTCGGTCGGGGCAAGCGGTGTTATTGATGAAAAATATTTTGATTTAAGTTATAATGAAAATGTAAAGGAGCGAGGTGAGAAGCTATGGATATCGAGTATTATCGCAATTTCATCGCCATCGTGGAAACGGGCAGCATCTCCGCCGCGGCCAAAAAAGTTAACATCGCTCAGCCCTCCCTCAGCTATCAGCTGAAGACGATGCAGGAGCGCATGGGTGCCAAACTTTTGAACGTACAGCGGGGCGGCCACAGCATCGAACTGACGGACGCAGGCAGCATCCTCTACAACAAAGCCAAATACATTTGCTCCGTCGAAGACAATCTTTTCAAAGAGATCGCCGATGTGAACGCCGGCTTCAGCGGCACTCTGCGCATCAGCCTCTCTCCTTCCATGTCCATCAACTTCATCAAAATGTATCTGACGAGTTTCGTCAAACGTTATCCCAATGTCAATTACGAATTGTACGAAGTGCCCATCGACGAACAGATCGAGCAATTGCTGAGCGGCACCACCGAGATCGGCGTGGCCAACGCGCCCCTGAAGCAGCCTCACCGTTTCGAGACTCTCATCACCCGCAAAGAACGCTTGGTGGCTTTGTTCAACAAAGACAGCCTCTATCTGAACAGTCCTCATCCCAACATTTTGCTGGACGATCTGGAAGAGATCCCTCTCTGCTTGTCGCGAGGCTGCAGCGAACTTTTTTTGAATGTGTGCAGCGATTCCCGCATCTTCCCCCACATCCTCAGCATCAACACCACCAAAATGTCTGCCATCGCCTGGGCCGAACAAAATCTCGGCGTGGCCATCGTCCCTTCCCCTACGGAAGAAGTTTTCGGCGAAGACCTGTTGGTGAAAGAGATCAAAGACGATCGGCTCTTCATGGAGAAGACCCTCTCCGTCGTCAAAGGCAGGCAGCTCAGCATCGTGGCCAAAACTTTTATCCAACACATCTTGCGCCACAACACGGGCCTGACGATCTGAAAAAAGAAACGCTCCCACACTAAAAGAAGAAGGGCGCCCTGCGGCGTCCCTCTTTTTTCTTCCTATATATAAAGAGATACCACCGGCTCTCGGCCGATGGCATCTCGCGCAACATCGATCATCTTTTGTTTTTATTCGTTTTCCAGCAGCTGCCACCAGTCGAAGCCCTCCTCCGGTTCCAAGGCGGTGAAGCGCACGTCCTGCTTCAGCGCTCCCCTCACCTCTTCACTGAAGAGTGTTTCCAGCTGCTTGGCTTTTATTTCGGTGACGGGCCCCGTGAGGCCCGCTGCCGCGGCCCCTCCTTTTTCGATGCGGCAGAGCACATCGAAGCAGCACAGCCTTACGGCGATGTCTCCTTCATCGTCGAAAAGCGGCTTGGTGCTCTCCGCCAAGAAGTGCCTGTCTAAAAAGTCCAGCACCCGCCAGCGTTTGCGCAGTTCTGCGCAGCTCATCAAAAGCCGCCAGAGAGGCGGCACCCCCAAGATGCGCTGCAGGCGCGGCCACAGCTGCACCGGCAGCTCTTCTCCTCTCAGCACTTTGGCCAGCTGTCCTTCCTCCGCCTCCGCCAGCTCTTCGATGAATTTTTCGCTGAAGCCGCTGAAGGCCAAGATGCCTTTTAAATAGGCCCCCACATAACCTTTGGGATACATCGCTTCCTCCTTCATCATCGCCGTTCGCTTGCGCCCGCCTTAACTCCACACTCCACACTCCACACTCTTATACGCCTTCACCCATAGACGTGTCCTTGCGCTTTTCTGCCTCGTCGCGGCCGCCCGTTGAGCCTGTCGAAACGTTAGGCCGCGATGCCTCGTCTTCAGACTTATCTTCGGACTTTTTGCCCTCGCCTTTGTGACCCCTCTCCCCCTTGGGGGAAGAGCTCTCCAGGGTCAGCAGCGTTTGCAAAAGGGGCAGCAGCCATTTTTTCACTTTCTCCGGCAGCAAGTTGCATAAAGGCAGCAACAGTTTGAACAGCATCCCTTCACCTCCTTTCTTTATAAAAGGCAGCCGAAGGACTGCTTTTTTGCGCCCGCGGCTGCCTGCAAGCTCAGTTTGCTCTGGACAAAGCTCCGATTGCTCTCGCCAAGGCTTCGATGTGATCGCTCAATTTTTCTAATCGACTTTCTATCCTAGCGAGTAGAAACCACGACACGATCATAGGGAAGCCGTAGTTGGCCGCCGCCACCAGCAGCTTGTCAAAAAAGGCTTCCGACATCGTCACTCTTCGGCGGCTATGATCACTTCGGTGTCGGTGGTCTTATACTGAGCCTGTGCGATGGCCGCCAAGGCGCCGTTGTCGTCGCTGACGAACACGTTGGAGTCGATCACCGCCTGCATGGCTTTGCGGCAGTCGCTGTCATTGATGCCGTCTTTGGGAGATTTAACAGTGAGCGTCTTCTTTTTGCCGTTGGCATAACTGAAGACCAGCTCTAAAACTTTCTCCATTCCGCTTCCTCCTTTCTTTCATTATTCGCCCGCCGCCGCTTTCAGCCCGGAGCATTTTGCTTCAGACTTTTGCCTGAACTTTTTCGCTTCAGACTTTGCGGGGCGGGCTTTGGGGTACCTGCGGCTTTAGCTTAGCCGTCAACTTCCTGACCCAGTCCGCCCAGGTCGCTCTTTTCGGTCAGGCGCACGCTGTCTACGGTGGGCTTCATCAGCCCGCCCAGCGCATCGCCGGCCTTATAGAGGTTGTCCAGAGTGGCATCGGGGCTGACGCCGGTGAAGTTGTAGCTTTTCAACTTCGGCGTGCTGCCGTCTGCCATCATCCCGTCCTCCACCGCAATGCTCAAAGTGCGGTTGAGGATGTCTGCAGTGATCGCCATGTGTTCTTCGCCTCCTTTCTTTGTGATTTATTTCCAGCTGGATTTTTTATTTTTTTGTCGAGCACTCACGTAGCGCCCGCCCGTTGTGGGACCGTCGATGTATATCGCCGGTCATGTAGCGGCCGCCCGTTGAGCCTGTCGAAACGTTAGGCCGCGGATGAAAGGCTCTGCTGCGCCGGGCATTTCGACAAGCTCAATGACCGGCGACTTACGTAGCGGCCGCCCGTTGAGCACGTCGAAACGTTAGGCCGCGGATGAAAGGCTCTGCTGCGCCGGACATTCTTCTGCGCCGGGCACTTCGACAGGCTCAGTGACCGGCGACTTACATGAGTGACCGGCGATAAACTTTTACCAATCTCCTTTGAGCCCGGTCACGGCGCCGAAGCCGGTGAGCAGATAGGTCTGCTGATAGTTCAGCGCCAAGATCCTGAGGCGGGGCCCGCCTAAAGAGAGCCGGCCGGGATATTGAGTGTCCCGCAGTTTCAAAAGGTCCCAGCGAAAGTCGGGGTCGCCGCTTGCGGGGCCGTAGCCGTCTTTTTCGGCTATCTCGGCGTGGGTGGCCACGGTGTTGCGGTCGATATCCATCCCCAAGCCGGTGGCCAGAGCGGCGGTCACCGCCGCCGCCTTCACGATCTGACAGCGCATGGGAGGCTCCGGCCCCCAATCGATGCGGCCGTCTTTGCGCAGGCTCGCCCGATAAGCGCAGCAGAGGGCGATGCCCACGCTGCCTGTGTTGCGTTTGTAGCAATGGCTCTTCGCGTCGATGAGCCTGTTGCAGGTGAGCCACGCTTTGCCATTGCCGTCGATATTGATGTGGTAATCGTCGAAGAGTTGATCGTAGTGCCCTGCCGTCCAGTGCAGCACGATGAGCTTTATTTTCCCTTTGGCCGCCTTGCCCAGGGCCGCCGCTTCCGCGTAGGTCAACTCTTTTGCTTCGTCTTGTGTGATGATCATTTTCTGCCTCCTGAAATTTACTTCGGTGTTTTCGTGAACGTTGGCACTCGTCTACTTCGGAGTGCCGGCCGAACGTTGGCACTCCCCTACTTCGGAGTGCTAACTGAACGTTGGCACTCGTTTACTTCGGAGTGCTAACCGAACGTTGGCACTCGTCTACTTCGGAGTGCTAACTGAACGTTGGCACTCGTCTACTTCGGAGTGCTAATCGAACGTTGGCACTCTCGTACTTCGGAGTGCTAACTGAATGTTGGCACTCTCTTACTTCGGACTGCTAACCGAACGTTGGCACTCGTCTACTTCGGAGTGCCAGCTGAACGTTGGCACTCTCTTACTTCGGAGTGCTAACTGAACGTTGGCACTCTCGTACTTCGGAGTGCTAACTGATCGTTGGCACTCTTGCAGCGCCCGCCCGTTGAGCTCCGTCGAAACGTTAGGCGTGCGGATGAAAGGCTCTGAATGTTGGCACTCGCCTACTTCGGTCTGCCAGCTGAATGTTGGCAGTCTCATACTTCGGTCTGCTAACCGATCGTAGCTGCTCTTGCAACTCCCGCACTTTACGCGCAGTACTCTTTTGCCGCCAGTGCCGCGGAAGCCCGGCAACTCCACACTCCTCACTCCAAATTCCACACTCTTTAAAGCTCCACTCTCTTGAACATCCAAATGATTTAGCTGAAACTGCCGGGGAAGCACCCTCAACTCCTCACTCCACACTCCAAACTCCAAACTCTTTTTGCGCCATGCTGCCACTTTCACGACCTCCTTTTTCATCGGAGCTTTTTTGCCCCCTATATATATAACTACTCATTTTGGCCCGATTTATTACGGAGCTTCGGAAAAAAATTTTTACGAAGCCCTCTGAAAATTTCTTTCCGCGAGACCGTAACAAAACGACTGGAAAACAGTAGTTATATATATAGAGGCCCAATTAGGCCTCGAAAGCAGCTTTTTTCTTTGCTTTCTTTTTTGCCGGTTTTTTCTTTCGTTTCTTATTTTCCGTCATCCCCGTTCTCCTAATATACTTACTACTAAAGAGAAGAGTATTATTATATATACTTATACGAAAGGCAGTACTGTTATGCGCGCGCGTGACTTTTCAAAAAAAGCAGACTGCAAAAATCAAAAGGCAGTGCGTTTTCCTTCACCGCTGCAGTGAAGAGAAAGCGTACTGCCTTTTTCGCATAGATCAAAAAAAGAGCACGGCACACTGAGCACGCCGCCCATTGAGCTTGTCGAAATGTTAGGCGTGCGGATGAAAGGCTCTTTCTTGCGGCCGCACGCTTCGACAAGCTCAGCGCCCGGCCACCTTAAACTCCACACTCCACACTCCAAACTCCAAACTATAAAAGGGCCGCCGCAGCGGCCCCATGGGCAATACTTTTTTAAAGCTCACTCTTCTTTCAACAGCTTGCGCAATTTTTTCAGTGCTCTGTCGTAAGTTTGACGTACAGCATTTTCTTTTACGCCCAACTCTTCCGCCAGCTGACGGACGGTGCGGTCCTCTTTGAAGAGCGCCTCCAACACCCTCAACTCTTTTTCCGTGAAGCGAGGGCGCAGCCTTTTCACCTCCAACAAAAATTCTTCTCTTTCCCACAAAGCCTGCAGACCTTCAGCCTCTGCCTCTGCTTTCATCAGCAGCGCTTCTTCTTCGCAGCGAACTTTGGAGCGGCGTTCCAGCTCGTTCTTAGCCTTCTTCAGCACTTCATACTTCAATGCCACAGCTACATAGCCTGCGATATCGCCCATCGTGAGCTGCTTTTTGCGAAGCACTTCCAAAAAAGCCAGCCAAACTATGCCGAGGGCATCCTCGCCGAAAAGGTTGTGCACCATGGGCGAGCGGGCCTGCGACTGCACCAAAGGCGCAAACAGCCGGCACAATTCTTCTGTGGCTATAGGGTCTCCTTCCTGTACTTTCACTACTTTCTTGTTGAGTCCTCTTGACCGATCGTCATTGTTTGCTTTTTTCATAAACTTGTCCCTCCTGACATGAGATCGGGACAAGGGCCCTTGCCGCTGAATTTTTTATTCGGATTTTGTGCACGGCATAGATATTATAATAAAGTTTCTCCCTAAGCAACAAATTTCGTTAATCGTTCGTTTAAATTTGCCGGAGCAAAGGAGCAGTGCAGCCATGCCGACAACTTCAAAGAAAGAAATCTTGCAAAAACAAAAAAGCAGTACAGTTTCCTTCACCGCTATGGCGAAGAGAAAGCGTACTGCCTTTTTCACATAGATCAAAAAAAGAAGAGCACGAGCTCAAGTAGCGTCGGTCATTGAGCTTGTCGAAATGCCCGACGCGGATGAAAGGCTCTTTCTTGCGGCCGCACGCTTCGACAAGCTCAGCGCCCGGCCACCTTAAACTCCACACTCCTCACTCCTCACTCCAAACTAATAAAAGCCCCCGGCGAGGGGGGCGAGAAAGACGCAAATGTGCGTCCCCGGTCATTTTGCTTTTTTGTTCGATCTTTTCAATCCCAATACTGCTCCACCTTCGCCGCCGCTGCTTGAGGCGAAAGTTGGAAGTTTCTGATCAATTCCTGAACTACTGTGTTTTTCGCTAAAGCAAGCCTTTTCAAGGTGGCGACCATGGCAGCGATGCCCTTTTCTCTCCCTTCGGCTCTGCCTTTCTTCATGCCTTCGGCTCTGCCTTTCTTCATGCCCTCGGCCCTGCCTTTTTTAACGCCCAGTACAATGCCTTCGGCTCTGCCCTCTTCCAAAGCATCCTTTCTGACATTGTACTCGTGGATCTCTCTTACTTTCTTTTCATCGAACAATACTACCATCATATCCTCTACCTCCCTCCGCCGTGAAGCCAAGAAGGCTGCAAGCACATTTTCTTTTATACAACGGTCTATGATCCTCTCTACAGTTTCTGCCGTGGGGCCGCCTTTGCGCCGCTCTTCGTCGGCGATCTTGCAGAAGCGCACATACTGCCTCACGATGTCGTTTTTGTCGGCGGCATCTCCCCGCAGTACATGAACTCTCGTTTCCACATCTACATCTTCTTCATCTTTCCCTTTTTCGCAGAGATCCGAAAATCGACAGACATCGGGGACTTCTCCCTCCCCCGTGTAGATAACATATACCTCCGCATGAGGGAAGTGCAGATCTTTACGCGAGTGGCCGTCCATCTTTTCTCTGTCGGCATAGGCTTTAAAAGTTGCTGCCATGTAAAGCAGCATACGATAGGCGATGTTCCGAGAAAATGTGGACTGAGCTTCCACTAAAACGATCAGCCGGCCTTTCACCAAAAAGCCGAGATCGTTGTAGATATCGTCGACCAAGACGTTGGTCAGCGTGATCACTTCGATGTCTTTCTCTTCGACGCCGTCGTCATCGCCATGCAGCGACCTATACAGTTGCCGGGTACCCTCAGCAGGACCGTTTAAACTTGTACGATGTTCAAGAGGGTGCAGGGTGTACTGCGGGTCTTGAAAAAGATAAGTGAAAACGCTGTCCTTTACGGTTCTTTTCATGTGGGGCATAGGCTTTTCCTCCTTTTGCTTTTTTATTTTGCTCACCTTGCCCCTGATGTGACCGTACTTTTATTATACATTTTCAGGGGCAAAATGAGAAGAAAAACTTGCAACGCACTGCTGCGCCGGGCATTTCGACAAGCTCAATGACCGGCGGCTTACATTGAGCGCCCGCCCGCTGAGCTTGTCGAAGCGTTAGGGTGCGAAAGAAAATAAAAAAAGCCTTCGCCTAACGGCGAAGGACGTGCTCACTTCGGTCCGACTGTTTTCTATCCCGCCTGTCGGTGAGCGGCCGGATCGCTGCTCTATTCGTTTGTCCGCAAACAAC